>JAQTXL010000087.1 GCA_028688835.1 Candidatus Nanopelagicales bacterium
CCCGACGGCCCGCCCGCCGTGACGGGCGGCATGGTGTTCGTGCCGACGGCACCGGCCCCAGCCGGCGGGCGCCCGATCGTGGCCTGGGCCCACGGCACGGTCGGCATGGGTGACGCGTGCGCGCCATCGCGCTCGGCCAATCCGCTGGGCGACACCGCGAACTGGCTCGACCAGATGCTCAGCTTCGGCTGGATCGTGACGGCCACCGACTATGCCGGCCTGGGCACCACGCCGCCGAACCTCTACCTCGTGGCCCAGGCCGAGGTGCGCGATGTCGTGAACTCCGTGCGCGCGGCGCGCAGCCTGGTGGGCGCGCAGGCGAGCAGCAGGTACGTGGTGTGGGGACACTCGCAGGGCGGGCACAGTGCGCTGTGGTCCGGGCACCTGGCCCCGCAACTGGCACCGGAGCTGCGCCTGCTCGGGGTCGCGGCCGCCGCTCCGGCGGCTGAGCTCAACCTCATCATGGGTGCGCAGTGGGACGGCATCGTCGGCTGGGCCATCGGGCCCGAGATCGTGCAGTCCTGGCCGGTGGTCGCACCGTCGCTGCCGCTCGAGGGCGTCGTGACGCCGGAGGGCATCAGCAGTGCGGCGAGCATCGCGCAGCAGTGCACGTCGAGCAGCGCACTGGCGCTGCAGCTGCTCGCGCGCAAGGAGCTGGGCCAGACCTTCTTCGCCAAGAACCCGTCGCAGGACCCGGACTGGCTGGCGTTCGGCACTGCGCAGATCCCGGCGGCGCTGCCGGCCACGATGCCGGTGTTCATCGGCCAGAGCACCGCGGACACCGTGGTGCTGCCGTGGCCCAATGCGGTGCTGCAGCAGCGCTGGTGCGCAGCAGGGTCAGCGATCGACGTGCGGTGGATCGGCGAGGTCTCGCATCAGCTCACGGCCGAGACCATCGGGCCTGAGGCAGTGGCATGGATCGCGGGCCGGTTCGCCGGGCGACCGGCCCCGCGCACCTGCGACGTGCCGCCGCCGGTGCAGGCTCCTGCTGGAGCGCTCTGATTACTCGTCACCCTGACGGCGACGCCAGCGGTCCTCGACGCGGTTCATGAACGAGGCCTTGTCGGAGGCGGGCTTCTGCACGCCCTCGGCGGTCTCGCTGGCCGTGGTGGAGCGCTTGAAGGATGAGTAGACCAGCACCGCGCCCACGAGCATGACGGCGAACCCGGCGATGCCCAGCGGCGTTGCTTGCAGGGCCATGCCGGTGATGAGGAGGGCGATGCCGGCGAAGACGATGAGCACGCCGAGCGCAGCCCGCCCACGCGACGCACGTGCGATCGAACTCGAGCGCAGGCTGGTGGCGAACTTCGGGTCTTCGGCGTAGAGCGCGCGCTCCATCTGCTCGAGAAGTCGTTGTTCATGCTCGGACAACGGCATGTGAACGACCCCCTCTCCTTCGCTGGTCCACCAAGAATAGGCGCATCCCGAGGTTTTCGGAACCTCGGGAGCCTCGAATGCCGATTTGGGCCGCCGCCGACCCTGCTCCGGCCATCGATCAGCCCTCCGGATCGACGAGCCGGGCGGCGCGCACGGCATCGGGGCCGAAGCGCGCGCGCAGGCGATCGATGGCGACCTCGGCGTCGCGGCGACCGTGATCGGGCTCCCCCAGCAGCAGTTGCTGGGCCGCGCCCTGGCTCTCCTGGAGCCCGTCGGCGCGCACGCCTACCAGCCGCACGCGGGCCCGCTGCAGGCCCAGGGCGTCGAAGAGCTGGCGGGCCACGGTGTAGAGCTCCTGGGTGACATCGGTGGAGTCGCGCAGGGTGCGCGAGCGCGTGATGGTGCTGAAGTCTGCGAAGCGCACCTTGATGTGGACGCTGCGCGCCTGCCGGCCCGAGCCGCGCAGTCGGGTGCCCACCTGGTCGCTGAGCTTGAGCAGCTGGGCGTGGACGATGGCGGCGTCGTCGATGTCGGCGGCGAAGGTGTGCTCGGCGCTGATGCTGCGGTCGGGCACGTGCGCGCTCACCGAGCGCGGGTCGCGCCCCCAGGCGAGCTCATGCAGGTGCGCGCCTGCCGCCTGGCCGAGCGCGCGCTGCAGGGTCGCGACCGGGGTGTTGGCCAGATCGGCGACCGTGCGCAGCCCCAGCCGGGTCAGCTGCTCCTCGGTCTTGTCGCCCACGCCCCACAGCGCCCCCACCGGCAGCGGGTGGAGGAAGGCCAGCACCTCGTCGGCCGGCACGACCATGAGCCCGTCGGGCTTGGCCCGGGTGGAGGCGAGCTTGGCGACGAACTTGGTGGAGGCCACGCCCACCGAGCAGGTGATGCCCTGCTCGTCGTGGATGCGCGCCCGGATCATCTCGCCGATCGCGCGCGGGGCGCCCAGACGCCGCAGGCTGCCGCTGACGTCGAGGAAGGCCTCGTCCAGGCTCAGCGGCTCGACGAACGGCGTGACCGACGTGAACAGCGCCATGATCGCGCGGCTCACCTCGGCGTAGTGCGACTGGTGCGGCGTGATGATGGTGGCCGTCGGGGCGAGTCGGCGGGCCCGGCTCATCGGCATCGCGGAGTGCACGCCCAGGGCGCGGGCCTCGTAGGTGGCCGAGAGCACCACCCCGCGGGAGCCACCGCCGCCGACGATCACCGGGGTGCCGCGCAGCTCGGGCCGGGTGCGCAGCTCGACCAGCGCGAAGAACGCGTCCATGTCGACATGCAGGATCGTGCAGCCCGAGTCATCGCCGCCGACCCCGGAGCCCCCCGTGGGTCGACGGACCTGATTGCGGCTCACGCTCACCATTGTCGCCCTCCCCGCATCGCGCTACCAGCCACTGCTGCCGGGACTGCTGTGCCACAGCTTCACGGCCGGGCCCGCCGGCTGCACGTCGGCGTACGGCGAGACCCGGAACCCGCTGGCGTGCACGAGCACCCGACCGCCCACGCCCTCCTGCGTCTCGGCCCGGTCACCGGCGAGGAAGGCGCGCACCGCCTCGGCGCCCTCGGCCTTCCAGTGCTCATGCACCGCGCCGAGCTCCCAGGCCCCGGTCGCGCGAATCGAGACCCCGCGCGGCCCGGTGCGGCGCACATGGCCGCGCACCAGGAGCAGCCACGAGGAGAAGACGGTGCCGGCGTACGGGACCTGCGCATCCTCGAAGAAGGTCGCATCGGCCGGGCCGGTGGCGTCGTCGACGGTGAGGAAGACGACGCGCTTGCCCGTGCGGATCGGCGGGGTCTGGGTGGCCACCTTCACGCCGGCGACGTAGACCTCCTGCTCCGATCGGCAGTCGAGCAGGCTGGCGGCCCGCGTGACCCCGAGGTCGTCGAGCATCGGGCGGAAGAACTCGATGACATGCCGGCTGACGTCCAGGCCCAGCACGTCGAGCTCGGTGCGCACCGACTCGCTGATCGTCATCTCCGGCAGCCCCGAGGCGGCCGCGCTCGCCGGGTCATCGCCCAGGTCGAGCAGCAGCTGGCCTGGGCCGTCGCCGCGCGGGCGCCGGTCGAGATCGGCGAGCTGCAGCAGCAGGTCGCGCCGGGTGAGCTGGCCGCGATGGCGCACCGGCCGGTTGCGGTCGATGCCGTAGAGCCGGTCGAAGGCGCCGGTGAGCACCAGGTGCTCGGCGACGGGCCGGCTGATGCTCGCCCGGCTCCAGGCGTCGGCGAGCGAGTGATAGGGCTGGCCGGCCAGGAGCCGGGCGACCTCGCCGTCGCTGATGCCCTTGACCTCGGTGAGGGGCACGCGCACGCCCTCCCCCGCTGCGCAGGCCTCGACGCAGTACGCGTCGGTGGACGCGTTGATGTCGATGCCCAGGATCGCGATGTCGAAGAGCCGGGCGTCATCGAGCATCAGCCGCTTGGGGTACATGCCCGGATCGTGGGTGAGGATGCCGGCGTAGAACGCTGCCGGGTGATGGACCTTGAGCCACGCCGACTGGTAGGTGGGCAGGGCGAAGGCGGCCGCGTGCGCCTTGCAGAAGCCGAAGGAGGCGAAGGAGCGCAGGACGTCCCAGACCTGCTCGACCACGGCGAGGGTGTAGCCGCGGCGCAGGGCCGTGGGATAGAACCAGGTGCGCACCTCGTCGATGCCGTCCTGGGTGTTCATCGAGCGCCGGGTCTCATCGGCCTGCGCGAGCGAGCACCCCGTCATCGTGGCCACGATGCGCATGACCTGCTCGTGGAACACCACGACGCCCTCGGTCTCCTCGAGGATGCCGCGCAGGTCCTCGTGCACATAGGCCGCGGCGCTCCAGCCCTGCCGGGCGCGCAGGAACGGCATGATCATGTCGGACTTCACCGGGCCCGGGCGGAACAGCGAGATGTCGATGATGAGGTCGTTGAAGGTCTGCGGCCCGAACTTGCCGATGAGCTCGCGCTGCCCGGGCGACTCGATCTGGAAGCAGCCCAGGGTGCGGGTGGACTGGATCAGGGCGTAGGTGTCGGGATCGTCGAGGGGCACCTGCGCCAGGTCGACGGCCAGGCCCTGGGTGCGCTGCACCTCGGTGACCGCATGCGCGATCGAGGACTGCATGCGCACCCCGAGCACGTCGAGCTTGAGCAGGCCCAGGTGCTCGACGTCGTCCTTGTCGAACTGGCTCATGGGATAGCCGGCGGCACTGGGCTGCACCGGGGTGCGGTCGAGCAGCGACAGGTCGGACAGCAGCACGCCGCAGGGGTGCATCGCGACATGGCGCGGGAGCCCGTCGAGGGCCTCGACCCGCGCGAGGAAGGCATCGAGCCGACCTTCAGCGGCCAGGGAGCCGAAGCGGCTGCGCCGCAGCTCGGGCAGCTCGGCCAGCGCCGCGCGCGCATTGCGCGCCCGGATGTGCGGGAAGGCCTTGGCGAAGGCGTCGATCTCATCGGCGGGAAGCCCGTGCGCCGCCCCGACATCGCGGATCGCATGGCGCACGCGGTAGGTCTCCATCATCGAGACGCAGGCCACCCGCGTGGGACCGAAGCGCTCGTAGATCCAGTCGTAGATCTCCAGCCGGCGTGCCGACTCGACATCGATGTCGATGTCGGGGAGCTCGCGCCGCAGGGTCGACAGGAACCGCTCCATCACCAGGCCGTGGGCCATCGGGTCGACCCCGCTGATGCCGAGCAGGTAGTTGACCAGGCTGCCGGCGCCGGAGCCGCGCGCCGCCACCCGCACCCGGCGACTGGTGATGAGGTCGACGACCTCGGTCACCGTGAGGAAGAACCCGGCGAAGCCCAGGGCGCCGATCGTGTGCAGCTCGGCGTCGAGCCGCTGCGCCGCTGCCCGCTGCTCGCGGCCGACGGCATAGCGCTGCGGGATGGCCTGCCGGCAGCGCTGCGTGAGCAGGGCATGCGCCTGCTGCACCTCGTCGTCGGGGTGCTCGGTGGCCACCCCGGTGAGCACATCGAGCTCGGGGACGAAGGCCGAGCCCAGCCCCAGGTCGCGCTCGGGATCCAGGGCGCAGCTCTCGATGAGGGTCCAGGTGTCGCGGTGCAGCAGCGCCCGCGCGATGCCGGCGCACTGCGCGATCTCCTCGACCCGGCGGTCGAGGGCCTCGGGGGTGTCGAGGACGGCCTCGCCGGTGTTGGCGACCAGCCGGGGGGATCGCAGGGGCACGAGCTGGCGCGCGGCATCGAGGATGTCGGCGGTGGCCGCGTCGGCGGGCTCGAGGTAGCGCGCGCCGTGGGTGAGCACCACCCGCAACTGCCGCTCCCGAGCCCACGACCACAGGCGCGCCGCATGCACGGTGGACCAGCGCGCCGTGCGGGCCGTGCGATGGCTGCCGATGGCGACGGCCAGCTGCCCGCCCATGAGCGCACGCCAGTGATCGGCGACCGCGGCAGCCGCCGAGAGCTGCCCGTGGAGCAGGGCGCTGCCGAGCTCGGAGTCGGGCCCGAGCAGCGCGACGAGCCCGGCGCGATGGGCCAGGACGTCAGCGGCCTCGAGCATCGGTGCTCCGTGGGTGTCGGCATTGGCATGCGCGGCCGAGATGAGCCGGCACAGCGAGGCCCAGCCGGTGCGGCCGCGGGCGAGGAAGACCATCCGCGCATCGCCCTGCGCGACCCAGGCCCCGCCGCGGGCCGGGGTGCGGCGCGCACGGGGATCGACCGGGGCGGCATGCACCGGCACCACCGCGAGATCGACGCCGACCACAGGCGTGATGCCGGCCCGCTGGCAGGCCTGCACCCACTGCACCGCGCCGTAGACGCCGTCGCGATCGGTGAGCGCGATGATGCGATGCCCATCGGCGGCTGCGCGCTCGACGATGGCCTGCGGCGTGGCGGTGCCGTACTGCAGGGAGTAGCTCGATGCCACACGCAGGTGCGGCCAGGTCAGGGACATGGGACTCCAGTGGAGGGATGCGGGAGACGACGGGGACTGCGGCGGTGCGTCGCGCGGGAGGCACCGCGATCGACGCACCGCCGCGCACGGACGGTCGGGGTCCGTCAGTGCCGGGCGCCTGCAGCCGGCGCAGGCCCGGGCGGCGCTGCGATCGGCAGCATCGGCTGGTGCGCCAGCTGCAGGAAGGCGATGACGCGGTCGACGAAGGCCTGCGCGTCGCGCAGCAGGTCGTCGGCCTCGCGTGCGGTCACGCAGGGCACCCCCGCCTCGGCGAGGGCGCGCTTGCGGGCACCAGCGGCGAAGAACTCCGCCCACTCGGTGAGCTCGACCGCCACCTCGGGCAGGACCAGCCACACGCTGCGCACCCGGCCCCGGGCCCTGCGCCGGACCGGGCCGCGCGCGGCGATCACCGCAGCGGCCGCGCGCAGGGCGGCCAGATGGGCTGCCGCGTAGCGGTCGGCCGGGGCCGCAGCCATCAGGGCCTGCGTGAGGCTGTGCCGGGCTGCGGCGACGAGCTCATGCGTCGCCGTGGGCAGGGCGCTCAGCGCCGTGGTCGAGCGGGGGGTTGCCACCAGTGTTGCCATCGGAATCTCCTCGGTCGGGATGTGGTTCGACCCCTCGACCCGGCGGCTCCCTCCATCGTCGGGCCCGGGGTCGAAGCGGGCCCGACGATGGAGGTCAGCGCCTTCGGAGCCCGGCCGCGAATCCCTGGCCCCGAAAGTGTTCGAACGTATGTTCGAACAGGGAGCACGCTAGACCCGACCCCTGACAGCCGTCAATCCCGCGGCCTGATCCGTGCGCGCGAGCGCACCCTGACCCGGCAGCACCCCCGCGCGTACGCTCGTCGGGAGCCCACTGCCGGCCACCGAACGGAGGCGCGATGACCCTGCCCGACCTCACCCGGCGCGACGCCCTGCGCCTGGGCGCGCTCGCAGCCGGCGCCGGGCTGCTCGCCGGCGCCCTGCCTGCGACCCCCGCAGCCGCGGCATCACGCTGGCGGACCCCCAGTGTCCTGCGAGCCACCGACGGCGTCCTCGCCCTCACCCTGACCGCACAGCAGGGCCTCATCCCCTTCAACGGCACACGCCGCTGGGCCATGACCTACAACGGCACCGACCTGCCGCCCCAGCTGCGCCTGCGCCCCGGTGACCTCCTGCGCGTGCGGCTCGTCAACCGGCTCCCGCAGATGACCAACCTGCACACGCACGGCCTGCACGTGTCCCCCACCGGCGCCAGCGACAACCCCTACGTCATGGTCGAGTCAGGCTCGTCGTTCGACTACGAGATCCGCATCCCGCGCAACCAGCCCGTGGGCACCTTCTGGTACCACCCGCATGTCCACGGCAGCTCAGCGCCGCAGGTCAACCTCGGCATGGCCGGATCGATCGTGATCGAGGATCCGACGCGCCCGTCCCCCGTGCCCGCCGGTGCGACCGACCGCACCATCGTGCTGTCCGATCCCGTGCTCGGCACGACCTCGGCAGTCGCGCGCACCACGATGATGGACCAGATGCACGGGCGCTCGGGCACGTTCGTCCTGCTGAACGGACAGCTCGACCCGACCATCCCCATGACCGGCGGCAGGCTCGAGTTCTGGCGGCTCATCAACACCAGCGTCACGCGCAACTACCAGCTCACCGTCGACAGCGCCGACCTGCACCTCGTGGGCACCGACGGCGGGCCGCTCGGCACGGCGCTGCCCAGGTCGACGATCACCCTGACCCCCGGCGAGCGGGCCGAGATCGTCGTCCGCCCCCGCACGGCAGGCGCGCTGGCCGTGCGCGACTTCGGCACCCGCATCGCCACACTGGCCAGCCCGGGCGCGCTCCCAGCGGCGGCGCTGCGCACCCTCGCGCCGGTCCCGGCCCTGGCCACGGTCGACCGCCGGCGCACCCTGACGATGGTCGAGACCGGCGGCATGATGGGCGGCACGCCGACCTTCGACGGCCGGCCCTTCGATGCCGCACGCATCGACCAGCGTGTCAGCCTGGGCACGGTCGAGGAGTGGACGATCGCGAACACCACCCACATGGCGCACCCGTTCCACCTGCACGTCTGGCCGTACCAGGTGGTGGCCCGCAGCGACGGATCCGCCCTCCCCGGCTGGCGCGACACCGTGCTCGTGCCGGCGAACGGCTGGGTCCGGATCCGCATCGCCTTCGCCGACATCCGCGGCAAGACCGTCTATCACTGCCACATCCTCGATCACGAGGATGCCGGGATGATGGGCAACATCGTCGCGACCTGAGGAGCACCGGTTGACTGAGCCATCGAGCACGCCGGACCACTGGGACGACCGCTACGCCACGATCGGCACCGATCAGGTGTCGTGGTTCCAGGAGCGGCCGGCCATGTCCCTGCAGCTCCTGCGCGCCCTCGACCTGCCGCCCGCCGCACCGATCGTCG
>JAQTXL010000088.1 GCA_028688835.1 Candidatus Nanopelagicales bacterium
CAACGCTGAACGCACCGCAGCACTGGACCCCTGGCTGCACCACTACAACAATGAACGCAACCACCACGGCATCGGAGGCAAACCACCCATCACCCGCGTCACGACATGAACGTCATGGCCGGTTACATCTAGCTACCAGCAGCCGGTGATCGTCGATGCAAGTCCGTCGATCGCCTGTCGCGTGCGCAGCGGCGAGACGCGCGTGGGTCGGTCGTTCACCAGGAACGCGAACACCTTGAGCTGGCCCGACGCGTCCTGAGCAGTCCCCGAGAGTGCGATCGTGTCGTGCAGGGTTCCGGTCTTGGCGCGGATCGCGCCGCGTGCGCATGCGCTGGGCCCGCTGGTGAAGCGGTGCAGGCGCGCCCTGAGGGTGCCGTCGACTCCGGCCGTCGGCAGGGAGCCAGGATCGAAGATCGCCGCGTACCGCGCCGGGTCACCGACGCTGGCCAGGCGCAGGAGCGATGCGAGGGTCAGCGCCGTGAGGCTGTCGCTGCGCGAGACGCCGCTGCCATCGGCCACCCGGATCCCCGTGGTCGAGATGCCCAGGGCTGCGAGATTCGCCGTTGCGGCAGCCGACGCTCCCTGCCACGTCGGCGGAGCGCCGGCTGCCAGCGCGACATGGCGGAACAGGATCTCGGCGACATTGTTCTCGGAGTCAAGCAGCATCAGGTGCACCGCATCGGCCACGGTGTGCGGGTCGATGCTCGCGAGCGCAGCCTGGCCATCAGCCACCGTGACGGGGCGACCGCGTGACGCCTGGATCCCGGCAGTCCGCAAGGCTGCGACGAAGGCGTCGGCGGCGTGCTGCGCGGGGCGGGTGGAGTAGTCGCCGAGCAGCGCGAGTGCACTGACGGGCGAGACCACCGAGGGCACATAGCCACGCGTCCAGCCGGGACCGTTGCTCTCCCGCGGGAACAGCGAGACATCGGTGTCGACGATGACCGGTGCGGCCGGGTCGACCGCCGCGGCGGTGGCCTGGGCGAGGGCACGCAGGCTCGCCTTGGTGAGCAGCGGATCGCCGCCGCCCTTGAGGACGATGGAGCCGGGCGTCGACCCGGCGAAGACCGTGGTGGTGAAGCGTGCTGGGGCGCCCATGGTCGACAGGACATTGACGGCGGTCACCAGCTTCATGTTCGACGCCGGCAGCATCGGCCTGTCGGCATCGCGCGAGGCGACGATGCGCTGGCTCTGTGCATCCATGACCACAAGGGCCAGATCGGGGCCGATGGCGCCGTTGTGCAGTCGCTTGCTGATGCGGTTGTTGACCTGGGCCTCGGCGACGGTGCTGCCTGCAGTCGCATCGGCGTATGCGCTCGTGGGCACCAGGCCGGCGCCCATGGCGAGGACGACCGCGACGGGCAGTGCCAGGCGCCAGACGTGCGTGCGCGGGCCAGCAGACATGGAGCCATCATGCGACACGCGTGCCGCTCTCCGGGAATTCGGGTCTGGCCGTGGCATGACGCACAATGGTGGATCACCGCGATCATCGATGGAGTCGAGCCATGCCCAGCCCCCGGCGCACCGTACGAGTGCTGCTCACGACTGTCGTGCTCACGGTGCTGGGCTCGCTGCTGACGCTGCCGTCCGCAACTGCGCAGACGGGGCCGAAGATCATCTCCGGCTGGATGCCGTACTGGATGACGAGCCCCGCGAAGCCCGCGGGCGTCACGAGTGCCGTGGCCAACGCAGACGTCATGAAGGACGTGTCGCCCTTCTGGTTCTCGGCGGTCGCTGGTGGGCCGGCGGGGGTCAAGGTCGTCTTCAATCCCAACTTCGGGGCCGCCGAGGCCAACGCGGCCTGGTCCGTGGGCCAGTTGCGGGCAGCTGGCCTTGCCATCCTGCCGAGCATCGCCGACGGTTCGGGCAAGGGCACGATGGCACGCACCCTCGCGGACCCGGTGCGGCGAGCCCAACATGTCGCGGAGATCGTGAACCTCGTGACGTCGCGCGGCTTCGATGGCATCGACCTGGACTATGAGCAGTTCGCCTTCGCCGACGGGCGCAGCACCTGGGCGGCAACACAGCCCAACTGGACCGCCTTCGTGAACGAGCTGGCCGCTGCACTGCACGCTCAGGGCAAGCAGCTTGCGGTCACGATCCCCAGCCCGTGCTCGACGACGAATGCCTGCGGCGGCACCGACGGCTACTGGGTCTACAACATCGGCGGCATCGGCGGTGCTGCCGATCGCATCCGTGTGATGACCTACGACTTCCACTACAACGCCCCAGGAGCCATTGCTCCGATCAGCTGGGTCACGCGCTCGATGCAGTACGCGGCCTCGCAGGCGCCTGCGAGCAAGCTCGTCGTCGGCATCCCGGCCTACGGGCGGTCATGGACCAAGAAGACCGGCAGCGCCTACGCGCTCAGTGGCGTCTGCCCGACGTCATCGAGCACCGGCGGCGCCCGGACCGCCTACAACTCGCTCACGGCGATGGCATCAAGCACTGCCGCGGAGATCCCCGCGCTGCTGCAGAAGGTGGGCAGGACCGCGGCGGACATCCAATGGGACGCAGCATCCGCGGAGAACTGGATCGAGTACGACAAGCCGGTGACGTGGACGGACAGCAGCGGCGCGCAGCAGACGTGCACCGCGCGGCGGGTGATGTGGTGGGTCGGACCGCAGGCGGCGCTCGTCCGCACGCAGCTCGTCGGCCAGCTCGGGCTGGACTCGGCCGCGTTCTGGACCATCGGCGGCGATGACCCGACCATGTGGCCGCTGCTGCGTGGGTACGCCCAGCAGCTGGCGCCGGCCACAACCGCCGTCGCTGTGGTCGCGCCGACCACGGCGGTCTTCAACACCGCGGCTCCCATCACGGCGACAGTGTCATCGCAGGGAGCACCGGTCACGGGCGTGGATGCCGCCCTGCAGTTCCAGGCCGGTGGCCGGGGCGGCTGGGTGCCTGTCGCGAGTGCGCCGCTGGCCGCCGATGGAACCGTCGGCTTCACGGCGACCTTCACCTCGAGTGGCAGCTGGCGCGTCTTCATCCCGGCTGCCGCTGGTCGTGGCGAGCAGGCGAGCGACCCCAGGCCGGTCACCGTCAGCACGTGGGTGCGGGCAACGGCCAAGCGCCCGCAGGTGAGCCCGCGCGGCAGGCTCGCAGTCCGCGTGGTCGCACTGCCGGCCCAGTCCGGGCAGCGCATCGTCGTCCAGGAGCAGCGAGGCGCCGCCTGGGTGCGCGTCGGACGCTCCACTGCGTCGCCGCAGGGCATTGCCAGGGTCGTGTTCACTGCACCGGCTGCCAAGGGACCGCATGTGTACCGAGCCGTGGCCAACGCCAAGGGTGTGCTTGCCTCGGGGACGTCGGAGCCGTTCACCGTCACGGTGAGGTAGCACTGGTGGCGTCCGCCGCACAGGCGTGCGCCAGACTGCTCTGGTGTCCATCACGCCTGTCGAGATCAAGCAGCCGTCGGTCGACGAGATCACCGACCGACCCTGGGTGACGATCGTGTGGGACGACCCCATCAATCTCATGTCCTACGTGACGTATGTGTTCATGACCTACTTCAAGTACGACCAGGCCAAGGCGGAGGCCCTCATGCTCGACGTGCACGAGCGCGGACGTGCGGTGGTCTCGAGCGGCAGTCGCGAGTCGATGGAGCGCGACGTGACCGCCATGCACAGCCATGGGCTCTGGGCGACCCTGCAGAAGGACGACTGATGCCGGGTGGATTCACCGCGTCCTCCCAGGGTCGCATCGTGCTGCGCGTCGACGAGGTCGAGCGCGTGCTGCTGCTGTCGCTGTGCGCTCAGGTCATCGAGCTGGTGGCACCCGAGCCCGCAGATCCCGATGCCGATCCACTCGCGGTCGCCGTCGGCATCGCGCCCACGGCGGCCAGGCCCGAGGACGCCGTGCTGCTGCGCCTGTTCCCCGATGCCTACAGCGATGATGATGCTGCAGCAGGCGACTTCCGTCGGTTCACGGAGCGCGACCTGCGGGCGACCAAGCTGGCACATGCCGAGGCGGTGCGCGACAGCCTCGAGCGATCAGGCGGGAAGGTGGTCTTCGCGGCCGCCCTGGCACCCAGCTGGCTTGGGCTCCTCAACGACGTCCGGCTGGCGCTCGGCGTGCGCATCGGCATCGACGACGACTTCAACGACGAGGTGGGCGACCTCGATGAGGACGACCCGCGCATGGCCATGGTCGGCGTCTACGACTGGCTCACCTACCTGCAGGACTCACTCGTGCAGCTCATGCTGCCGTAGGGTTGCCGCCGTGCTTCGCATCTCCCAGGCGCTCGTCGACCAGATCGTCCAGCATGCGCGAGCCGACCACCCTGATGAGGCGTGCGGCGTCATCGCCGGCCCCGTGGGCAGCGACCGACCTGAGCGATTCATCCCCATGGTCAATGCAGCCCGATCGCCCACGTTCTACGAGTTCGACTCCGGCGACCTGCTGCGGCTCTATCGCGACATGGACGATCGCGATGAGGAGCCCGTCGTGATCTACCACTCGCACACAGCGACCGAGGCCTTTCCGTCGCGCACTGATGTGGCCCTGGCCAGTGAGCCGGGTGCCCACTACGTGCTCGTGTCGACGCGTGAGACCGGCCAGCAGACCGGCCCGTACGAGCTGCGGTCCTACCGGATCGTCGGCGGCGAGGTCCGCGAGGAGCCGATCGAGGTCAGCGACCTGCAAACCTTTGGCAGCTGACCAGATCGGTGTGGTCAGCCCGGGTGTCCGGGCCTACCCTGTGGTTGAACACGAAACTACTTGCGCGAACCCAGGAGGACGCATGGCTGTCGAGGTGCGAGTGCCCACCATCCTGCGAGAGTTCACCGGCGGCGAGAAGTCTGTCAGCGCGCAGGGTGCCACGCTCCAGGGGATCATCGAGGATCTCGATGCCAACTACCCGGGCATCGGCGGGCGCCTGGTCGAGGATGGCGGCCTGCGTCGCTTCGTGAACGTGTACCTCAACGATGAGGACGTGCGCTTCCTCGACGGCCTCGACACCGCGATCGCCGATGCCGATGCCATCACGATCCTGCCGGCGGTCGCAGGCGGCGCAGTCGCACGGCCTTGAGGTTCCCGTCGCTGCTCGACTCCGTCGGGCACACCCCGCTCGTCGGGCTCCCGCGGCTGTCGCCCTCGCCCGAGGTGCGCCTGTGGGCCAAGCTCGAGGACCGCAATCCCACGGGCTCGGTCAAGGATCGCGCCGCGCTCAGCATGATCCTGCAGGCAGAGGCAGAAGGCCTCCTGTCGCCCGGGTGCACCCTGCTCGAGCCGACCTCAGGCAACACGGGCATCTCGCTCGCGATGGTGGCCAAGCAGCGCGGCTACCGCCTCGTGTGCGTGATGCCGGAGAACACCTCGATCGAGCGCACGCAGCTGCTCACCATGTGGGGAGCGACCATCATCACCTCGCCCGCGGCCGGCGGGTCGAACGAGGCCGTGCGCGTGGCCAAGGGCCTGGCGGACGAGCACCCCGACTGGGTGATGCTCTACCAGTACGGCAACGCCGCGAACGCGCAGGCGCACTACGACACCACGGGCCCGGAGCTCCTCGCCGACCTCCCCGAGATCACGCACTTCGTCGCGGGCCTGGGCACGACCGGCACCCTCATGGGGACCGGGCGGTACTTCCGCGACCACCGGCCGCAGGTCGAGATCATCGCCGCCGAGCCTCGCTACGGCGAGCTCGTCTACGGGCTGCGCAACATCGACGAGGGATTCATCCCCGAGCTCTACGACGCCTCGCTGCTCACCAGCCGCTTCTCCGTCGGTCCCCTGGACGCGCTGCGGCGCACCCGCGAGCTGCTGGAGGTCGAGGGGATCTTCGCCGGCATCTCGACCGGGGCGATCCTGCATGCCGCCCTCGGTGTCGCCCGCAAGGCGGTGCAGGCAGGCACGACGGCCGATATCGCATTCATCGTGTGCGACGGGGGCTGGAAGTACCTGTCGACCGGTGCCTATGAGGGCACCCTCGACGAGGCCGAGGCCGCGATCGAGGGCCAGCTCTGGGCCTAGAGGCGAGCAGCGCTGCACTCAAGGGGGAGTCGCGGCCCGGCGCATGACGTGCTAGTCGGCCTGCTTGAACCAGGCCGTCGCCGCCTGGGTGTTCACCATGAGCAGCACGAGCAGGCTCACCATGATCGAGAACCAGCCGTAGGGCAGCCGGAAGAAGGCGAACACGATGTTGATGATCATGAACATGCTGATGATCGAGTGAGCGGTCGCCGAGCCGACAAGGGTCATGCGGGTGAGCCAGAAGTAGATCAGGCCCAGGAAGATCGACAGCAGTCCGAACATCCACAGCTGGAAGGTCGGGATGCTGTGCGCGACGCCGTAGAAGTCCTCGAACGTGGGGTTGTCGCCGAAGCTGGAGAAGATCGAGAGGAACCCGATCCACAGGTTCCACAGTCCCGCGATGACGAGCAGGCCGGTGACGATGGTGACTCCGAACGGACGCTTCACGCTCGCTGCTGACGACATGGTCTCTCCTTCTGCAGTCGCCCGTACCGTGGATCCGGGCGCGTTTCCGTGCACCAGCGTATGGATGTCCGATCGTGGTGTGCGCCAACCGCGCCGTAGAGTTGGGCCGTTATGGCAGACGCACCCATCGGCATCTTCGACTCCGGCGTCGGTGGTCTCACCGTCGCCCGAGCGGTGCTCGACCAGCTGCCGCACGAGCCGCTCATGTATGTCGGCGACACGGCGCGCGGTCCCTACGGCCCGCTCCCGATCGCAGAGGTGCGGCAGTACGCGCTCGAGATCATGGACCGTCTGGTCGCCGACGGGGTGAAGATGCTCGTCATCGCCTGCAACTCGGCGAGCGCGGCGACCCTTCGTGACGCACGTGAGCGCTATGACGTGCCCGTGATCGAGGTCGTGCACCCCGCCGTGCGCCGGGCAGTCTCGGCCACCCGCAATGGCCGGATCGGCGTGATCGGCACTGCGATGACCATCAGCTCGCGCGCCTATGACGACGCATTCGCCGCAGCGCCCCAGCTGGAGATCGTCTCGGCCGCCTGCCCGCGGTTCGTGGAGTTCGTCGAGGCCGGGCGCACGTCGGGAACCGAGCTGCTCGAGGTCGCCCATGGGTACCTGGACCCGCTGCAGGAGGCTGATGTCGACACCCTCGTGCTGGGCTGCACCCACTACCCGCTGCTCACCGGAGTGCTCTCGTACGTGATGGGGGAGAGCGTCACCCTGGTCTCGAGTGCAGAGGAGACCGCCAAGGACGTCTACCGCACGCTCGTGGCCCACGATCTCGTGCGCGACCCGGGCCTGCCGGAGCCTGAGCACCAGTTCATCGCCACCGGTGACACCGCAGCCTTCGAGCACCTGGGCCGACGGTTCCTCGGGCCGGAGATCGGCTCGGTCGGGCACTTCGGCACCTGACCGTCCACGGTGACGCAGGGAATAGAGTTCGCCACCATGACCGCTGTGCACCCACGATCCGACGGCCGCGCCGACCACGAACTGCGTCCCGTGACCTTCGAGCGGGGCTGGCTCGATCAGGCCGAGGGTTCCGCGCTCGTCGCCTTCGGGCGGACACGGGTGCTGTGCACCGCGTCCTTCACGCCTGGCGTCCCGCGCTGGCTCAAGGGCAGCGGCAAGGGCTGGGTCACCGCCGAGTACGCGATGCTCCCGCGCGCGACGAACGAGCGCAATGACCGCGAGTCGGTCAAGGGCAAGCTCGGCGGACGCACGCAGGAGATCTCGCGGCTCATCGGGCGCAGCATCCGCGCAGTGGTCGACATGTCGCTGCTCGGCGAGAATACGATCGTCATCGACTGCGATGTGCTGCAGGCCGATGGCGGCACGCGCACCGCTGCCATCACGGGGGCGTATGTCGCGCTCGCTGATGCCGTCACCTGGGGACTCGGCAAGGGGCACCTGCGCACGGATCCGCTGATCGACTCGGTCGCCGCCGTCAGCGTCGGCATCATCGACGGTGTTCCGCGCCTCGACCTCCACTACGACGACGACGTGCGTGCTGACACCGACATGAACGTGGTCATGACCGGAGACGGTCGCTTCATCGAGGTGCAGGGCACTGCCGAGGGTGCTCCCTTCGATCGAGCTCTGCTCGACGAGCTGCTCGACCTTGCCGGCGCCGGCTGTGCCGAGCTCACCAGCCTGCAGCGCGCGGCGCTGCAGCACGGCCTCTGAGCGACGCCATGGCTGTCCGGGTCGTGCTCGCGAGCAAGAACGCGCACAAGCTGATCGAGCTGCGACGCATCCTCGAGCAGGTGGGCCTGGCGATCGAGCTGGTCGGCACCGACGAGTTCCCGGACCTGCCCGATGTCGAGGAGACTGGCACCACGTTCGCGGCCAATGCCCTGCTGAAGGCTCGCGCGATCGCCGCGATCACGGGCCTTCCGGCGATCGCCGACGACTCCGGCATCGCTGTCGATGCGCTCAACGGGATGCCCGGCATCTACTCGGCTCGCTGGGCCGGGACGCACGGCGATGACGCTGCCAACCTTCGACTGCTCATCGCGCAGCTCGATCACGTGCCGGCGTCACGGCGCGGCGCCGCCTTCCACTGCGCCGCAGCGATCGTGACTGCCGATGGCGATGAGCGCGTGGTGGAGGGAACCGTCGACGGCACGCTGCTGACCGAGCCTCGTGGAGCCAATGGCTTCGGCTACGACCCGATCTTCGTGCCGCTCGGCTACCAGGTGACCACGGCTGAGATGTCAGACG
>JAQTXL010000089.1 GCA_028688835.1 Candidatus Nanopelagicales bacterium
GCAGCAGGGCGGCCGCGAGCTTGATGCGCTGCTGCTCGCCGCCGGACATGCGGCGGGTCTGGGTGCGGGTGTCGGGGTCGATCGAGACATCGGCCAGCAGGCGCCGCGGGTCGTCCGCATGGGGATACAGCCGGGCCAGGTACTCCAGCCACTCCAGCGGCCGGGCGGTCGGGTACAGGCCGCCCGTCTGGAGCATCACGCCGATCGAGCCGCGGACCTCCTGGTCGAGGGGGTCCAGGCCGAACAGCCGCACCGAGCCGCGGTCGGCCCGGCGCAGCCCGCAGGCGACCTCGATCGTGGTGGTCTTGCCGGCGCCATTGGGGCCCAGCAGGGCGGTGATCGCGCCCTCCTCGGCGGTGAAGGCGAGTCCGTCGACCGCGGTGAGGGAGCCGAAGCGCACCACGAGGTCACGGATGTCGACTGCTGGCACCCCCTGAGCATAGGCAGCCCGCACCCGTGTCCGATTCGCGGGTTTTGGATTCTCAGGGAATTACGCAACAATGACGTTGTGAAATTCCCGGGTGAGGCCGCAGAGCGGGTCGCGCGCAGCCTGCTCGCCGAGGGACCGGGCACACCGGTCCAGCTGGCGGCGCGGCTGGGCCTGTCGACGGCCGCCATCCGCAAGTCGCTCGCCGCCCTGCAGGCTGACGGGCTGGTGTCGGCCTCCGAGCGAGCACCGTACGGCCCGGCCCCGGCCAAGCGGCGCGGGCGGCCCAGCCATGTGTTCAGCCTGACCCCACGCGGGCGCACCGCGCTCAACCAGGACTACGACGACCTGGCCATCGAGGCGCTGCGCTTCGTGGCGCAGGCCCAGGGCCCGGAGGGCATCGAGGCCTTCGCCGCCCAGCGGGCGCACTCCCTCATGCAGCAGTTGCAGCCCATCGCCGACACGACCGAGGCCGCGGTGCACCAGCTCGCCGGCGCACTGACTGCCGCGGGCTACGCGGCGACAGTCGAGCAGATGTCCGATGGCGGCCTGGCGGTGCAGCTGTGCCAGCACCACTGCCCGATCGTCGATGCCGCAGCGGAGTTCCCCGTGCTCTGCGAGGCCGAGACGCACGCCCTGGGCGAGGCGCTCGGCATGCACGTCACCCGACTGGCCACCCTCGCCCACGGCGACGGCGTGTGCACGACCGTGATCCCACTCGTCCAGCGAAAGGCATTGGCATGAGCATCGAGCAGACCGCCACGATCGACGAGATCGGGCGCTACGACTACGGATGGCATGACCCTGACTCCGCGGGCACGAACGCGCGCCGCGGCATCAACGAGGAGGTCGTGCGCGACATCAGCGCGAAGAAGAACGAGCCGGCCTGGATGCTCGAGATGCGGCTCAAGGGGCTGCGTCTGTTCGAGCGCAAGCCCATGCCCACCTGGGGCTCCAACCTCAGCGGGATCGACTTCGACAACATCAAGTACTTCGTGCGCTCCACCGAGAAGCAGGCGTCCAGTTGGGAGGACCTGCCCGACGACATCAAGAACACCTACGACCGGCTCGGCATCCCCGAGGCGGAGAAGCAGCGCCTCGTTGCGGGCGTGGCCGCGCAGTACGAGTCCGAGGTGGTCTACCACAAGATCCGCGAAGACCTCGAGGAGCAGGGAGTGCTGTTCCTCGACACCGATACCGCGCTCCGCGAGCACGAGGAGCTCTTCCGCGAGTACTTCGGCACCGTGATCCCCGTGGGCGACAACAAGTTCGCCGCGCTGAACACCGCCGTGTGGTCCGGAGGGTCGTTCATCTACGTGCCCAAGGGCGTCAACGTCGAGATCCCGCTGCAGGCGTACTTCCGCATCAACACCGAGAACATGGGGCAGTTCGAGCGCACGCTCATGATCATCGATGAGGGCGCCTATGTGCACTACGTCGAGGGCTGCACCGCACCGATCTACTCGTCCGACTCGCTGCACTCGGCCGTCGTCGAGATCATCGTGAAGAAGGGCGCCAGGTGCCGCTACACGACGATCCAGAACTGGTCGACCAACGTCTACAACCTCGTCACCAAGCGCGCCGTGGCGCACGAGGGCGCGACCATGGAGTGGGTCGATGGCAACCTCGGCTCCAAGGTCACGATGAAGTACCCGGCTGTGTGGCTCATGGGGGAGCGGGCGCACGGCGAGACCCTGTCGATCGCCTTCGCCGGTGCCGGGCAGCATCAGGACGCAGGCTCGAAGATGGTCCATGCCGCACCCAACACGACCTCCACGATCGTCTCGAAGTCCGTCGCCCGTGGTGGCGGCCGGACCTCCTACCGCGGACTCGTGCAGATCAACGAGGGCTGCCACGGGTCGCGCGCGACCGTGAAGTGCGACGCCCTGCTCATCGACAACGAGTCGCGCTCGGACACCTACCCCTACATCGACGTGCGCGAGGACGACGTGTCGATGGGGCATGAGGCCACAGTGTCCAAGATCAGTGACAGCCAGCTGTTCTACCTGATGTCGCGCGGCATGACCGAGGACGAGGCCATGGCCATGATCGTGCGCGGATTCATCGAGCCCATCGCACGCGAACTGCCCATGGAGTACGCCCTCGAGCTCAATCGGCTCATCGAGATGCAGATGGAGGGCTCAGTCGGATGAGCGTCGCCACCACCCCGCCGGCAGACCTGTCGCCGCGGGTCCACTCGCTTGACCCGGCCGACTTCGCCGTGCCCACGAGCCGCGACGAGGAATGGCGCTTCTCGGCGTTCGCTCGGCTGTCCGCATGCTTCACGCTCGACCCGAGCGCGGGCTCGGTCGTTGCCGCGCCGGCCGCGGGAGTGTCCGTCGTGCCGATGTCCGAGGTCGTGAGCTCCTGGGTCCCCAGTGACCTGCCGTCTGCGATCGCCCGGAGGGGAGCCGACCGCGCGGTCGTCATCGAGATCCCCGCGCAGGACCAGGTGCAGGAGCCGTTCGTCGTCGACCTGACCGCCACCAGTGCGACCGCCTACCAGCATGTCGAGATCGTGGCCGGTCACTTCAGCCGCGCGACCGTGGTGCTCCGCCAGCGGCTCACCGGCGACGTCAGCGGCGCCATCGTCGCCAATGTGGGCGACGGGGCCGAGCTCAACATCGTCACGGTGATCGACGGCAGTCTCGATGCCGCCTACGCCATGCAGATGCCGGTGACCCTCGGCCGCGATTCCAGCTTCACGAGCACTCTTGCGACCCTCGGAGGCGGGGCAGTGCGCATCGTGTCCAGCGTCGACTACCGCGCACCCGGCGGTCGCGCCAACCTGCTGGGCGCCTTCCTGTCCGATGCAGGACAGCACATCGAGCATCGCGTGTTCGTGAACCATGAGCAGCCGCACTGCACGAGCAACGTCCTGTGCAAGGGCGCGCTCATGAATGCGACGGCACGCAGCGCCTGGATCGGCGACGTGCTCGTGCATACGAGTGCGATCGGCACTGACACCTACCAGATGAACCGCAATCTGATCCTGTCCGAGGGCGCTCGCGCCGACTCGGTTCCCAACCTCGAGCTCGAAACCGGCGACATTGCCCGCGCCGGGCACGCCAGCGCGACCGGTCGCTTCGACGATGAGCAGGTGTTCTACCTGCAGTCGCGCGGGCTCTCCCTCGAGCAGGCTCGCCAGCTCGTGGTGCGCGGCTTCTTCGCCGAGGTGCTCAGCGACATCAGCGCAGCCCCATGGCGTGACGAGCTGCTGACGCTCATCTCGACACGCCTGGGCATCGAGGCACCGGAGGATGAGGATGAGTGAGTTCGTGCGGGTGGCCACCCTCGACCAGGTGCCCTTCGGCGGCTCCCTGAAGGTGACCGTCGGCAATCGGCCGGTCGCGGTCGTCAACTGCGACGAGGGCGTGTTCGCCATCTCCGACCTCTGCTCCCATGCCGACGTGTCGCTGTCCGAGGGCGAGGTCCTCGACTGCACCATCGAGTGCTGGCTGCATGGCTCGCAGTTCAGCCTGCGTACCGGCGCACCGCTGGGTCCGCCCGCGATCACTCCGGTGCCCACATACGAGGTGCGGCTCATCGAGCTCGACGGCCGCACGCACATCGAGGTCGCCCTCGAGCCCAGACCCTTCAGCCCCGAAGAAAGGCCCCAGTCATGAGCGCACTCGTCATCACCGACCTGCACGCGCAGGTCGAGACCGACCTCGGCCCCAAGGACATCCTGCGCGGAGTCGACCTCACGGTCGACTCGGGTCGCACGCACGCGGTCATGGGCCCCAACGGCTCAGGCAAGTCGACGCTGGCCTATGTCATCGCCGGCCATCCCCGCTACACGGTGACATCAGGCTCGATCACCCTCGACGGCGTCGATGTGCTCGCGATGAGTGTCGACGAGCGAGCACGCGCCGGCCTCTTCCTGGCCATGCAGTACCCCGTCGAGGTGCCGGGTGTCTCGGTCGCGAACTTCCTGCGCACCTCCGTGACCGCCGTGCGCGGCGAGGCGCCCAAGCTGCGCCTGTGGATCAAGGAGATGAAGGAGGCGATGGCCGCGATCCAGATGGATCCGTCCTTCGCCGAGCGCAGCCTGAACGAGGGCTTCTCCGGCGGCGAGAAGAAGCGCCTGGAGATCCTGCAGCTGAGCCTGCTGAAGCCGCGCATCGCCATCCTCGACGAGACCGACTCCGGGCTCGACGTCGATGCGCTGCGCGTCGTCTCCGAGGGCGTCAACCGGTTCCGCGAGGAGACCGGTGCAGGCACGCTGCTCATCACCCACTACACGCGCATCCTGCGCTACATCAAGCCCGATGTCGTCCATGTCTTCTCCGACGGACGCATCGTGGAGACCGGGGGCCCTGAGCTCGCCGACATCCTCGAGTCCGACGGCTACGAGCGCTTCACCGCAGTCACGAGCGCCTGACCAGGTGACCGTGCTCGATGTCGCGGCCATCAAGGCCGACTTCCCGATCCTGGACTCCACCGTGCGTGGCGGCCAGCCTCTGGTGTACCTCGACAGCGGCGCCACCTCGCAGAAGCCCCGGGCGGTCCTGGACGCGGAGCGCAGCTACTACGAGCACACGAATGCCGCCGTGCATCGCGGAGCGCACGCGCTCGCAGAGGCGGCGACGGACGCGTATGAGGCTGCACGCTCGGTGATCGCCGGCTTCGTCGGCGCACGACCGGATGCGCTGGTCTTCACCAAGAACGCCACCGAGAGCCTCAACCTCGTGGCGTACGCCTGCTCCAATGCCACCGCCTTGGCCCGTGAGGACGCCGGTGCGATCGATCCGCGGCTGGTGCTCGGGCCCGGTGACTCGATCGTCATCACCGAGATGGAGCACCACGCCAACCTCGTGCCCTGGCAGGAGGTCTGCCGCAAGACCGGAGCCACACTGCGCTGGCTCCCGCTCACCGACGAGGGCCGCCTCGACCTCTCCGGCCTCGACACCCTCATCGACGATTCGACGAAGGTGGTCAGCGTCGTGCACCAGTCGAACATCCTGGGCACGATCAACCCGGTGCGTCGCATCATGGATCGCGCGCACGAGGTCGGTGCGATCGGCGTCGTCGACGCCTGCCAGTCGGTCCCGCACATGCCGGTCGATGTGCATGAGCTGGGCGCCGACCTCGTCGCCTGGAGCGGGCACAAGATGCTGGGCCCGACGGGCATCGGCTGCCTCTGGGGCACTCCCGACATCCTGGCGGCGATGCCGCCGTTCCTCACCGGGGGCTCGATGATCGAGATGGTCACGATGGAGCGCAGCACCTTCGCGCCGGCGCCGCAGAAGTTCGAGGCGGGCACGCCCATGGTGGCGCAGGCCGTCGGGCTGGCCGCGGGCGTGCGGTACCTCGAGGCCCTGGGCATGTCCGCGGTCGCCGAGCACGAGCATGCACTCGCCACCTACACCCTCGACGCCCTCGCGGCCCTTCCCGGCGTCCGCATCATCGGCCCCCAGAGCACGATCGACCGCGGCAGCGCGATCTCCTTCGTGGTCGATGGGCTGCACCCCCACGATGTCGGCCAGGTGCTCGACAGCCGCGGCGTTGCCGTCCGCGTGGGGCATCACTGCGCCTGGCCGACGTGCAGGCGCCTGAACGTGCCGGCGACCACGCGCATCTCGCCCTACATCTACAACGACACCGACGACATCGACGCGGCGGTCGCGGGCATCGTGGCCGCCCAGCGCTTCTTCGGGGTGGCGTGATGGATCTGGAGTCGCTGTACCAGGACATCATCCTCGACCACTACAAGCACCCGCGCGGGCGAGGACTCCTCGAGCATCCGCTCGGGAGCGCCTTCCACGTGAACCCGACCTGCGGTGACGAGATCACCATGCAGGTGGCGCGCGATGCCGACGGCGGACTCGAACTGGGCTATGACGGCCAGGGCTGCTCGATCTCGCAGGCCAGCGCGAGCGTGCTCGTCGAGCTGCTCGAGGGCGGCACCGTGGAGCACAGCGAGGCCGTGCGGCTCGCCTTCGTCGCGCTCATGCACGCCCAGGGGGCGGGCGAGCCCGACGAGGAGGTGCTCGGCGATGCCATCGCCTTCGCCGGGGTCGCGAAGTTCCCCGCACGTGTGAAGTGCGCCCTGCTGGCCTGGATGGCCCTGCAGGACGCGGAGATCCAAGCCGGACTACTGACGACAGGAGAGCAGCCATGAGCACCGCCACCGAGGACGACGTGATCGAGGCGATGCGCGATGTCGTCGATCCTGAGCTGGGCATCAACGTGGTCGACCTGGGCCTCGTGTACGGCGTGAGCGTCGATGAGACGAACATCGCGACTGTCGACATGACCCTGACGTCCGCCGCCTGTCCGCTGACGGATGTGATCGAGGACCAGACGCGTGCTGCCCTCAGTGCCGTGGTCGACGACTTCCGCATCAACTGGGTGTGGATGCCGCCCTGGGGACCGGACAAGATCACTGACGACGGACGCGACATGCTGCGGTCCCTCGGCTTCAACGTATGATCAGCGGCGAATGATTGTCGCTACAGACGTTGAGTTACGTGCCGGTGCCCAACTCCTCCTGTCCCAGGCCTCCTTTCGCGTGGGCCGAGGCGATCGCGTAGGGCTCGTCGGGCGCAATGGCGCGGGCAAGACCACGCTCACCAAGGCACTGGCCGGCGAGACGCTGCCCACGCAGGGTGCGATCTCGGCCACCGGCTCTGTGGGCTACCTGCCCCAGGATCCGCGCTCGGGCGACCCGGATGAGCTGGCCCGCGATCGCATCCTGAGCGCGCGGGGCCTCCAGGACGTCCTGCGACGCATGCAGGAGACCGCGATGCAGATGGACACCACCGATCCTGATGAGCGCGACCGCATCGTCGCCCGCTACGCGCGGGCCGAGGCGGAGTTCGAAGCTCTCGGCGGGTATGCCGTCGAGTCCCAGGCCGCCTCGATCGCGGCGTCGGTCGGCCTCGACGACCGCATCCTCGGCCAGCCCCTGGGCACGCTCTCGGGTGGCCAGCGACGCCGCGTCGAACTGGCCAGAATCCTGTTCAGCGGCGCCGAGGTGCTCCTGCTCGATGAGCCGACCAACCACCTCGACGCCGATTCGATCCGCTGGCTGCGCAAGTTCCTGGGGTCATATGACGGCGGCTTCATCGTCATCAGCCACGACACCGACCTGCTGGCCGACACCGTGAACAAGGTGTGGCACCTGGACGCCAACCGGCGCGAGCTCGACATCTACACGATGGGCTGGGAGGCCTACCAGACCGCGCGCGAGACCGACGAGCGACGCCGCAAGCGCGAGCGCCGCAATGCGGAGCAGCAGGCCGAGACCCTGAAGTTCCAGGCCAATCGCATGCGCGCCAAGGCGTCCAAGGCGACAGCAGCGCAGAACATGCTGCGCCGTGCCGAGGCGCTCCTCGAGGGCGTCGAGGGCGCCCGGATGTCCGACAAGGTCGCCAAGCTGCGCTTCCCGACGCCGAAGCCGTGCGGGCGCGTGCCGCTCACAGCGCAGGGGCTCTCACGCAGCTACGGCTCGCTCGAGGTGTTCACCGATGTCGACTTGGCCATCGACCGGGGGTCGCGCGTGGTGATCCTCGGCCTCAACGGCGCAGGCAAGACCACACTGCTGCGGATCCTCGCCCAGGTCGATCCGCCGAACACAGGTGAGGTCCTGCCCGGCCATGGCGCCGTGGTCGGCTACTACGCGCAGGAGCACGAGACCCTCGACCCGACCGCCACGGTGCTCGAGATGATGCGCCGCAACGCGCCGGATCTCGATGACACCCGGCAGCGCACGGTGCTCGGATCCTTCCTGTTCAGCGGCGATGACGTCGACAAGCCCACGGCGGTGCTGTCGGGCGGCGAGAAGACCCGCCTGGCACTGGCCTGCCTGGTGGTCTCGGGAGCCAATGTCCTGCTGCTCGACGAGCCGACGAACAACCTCGACCCGGCCAGCCGCGAGGAGGTGCTCACCGCCTTGCGCTCCTACGAGGGAGCCGTGGTGCTGGTCACGCATGATCCCGGCGCAGTGTTCGCCCTGGATCCTGAGCGGGTGCTGCTGCTGCCCGACGGTGACGAGGACCACTGGAATGCCGACTACGCGGATCTTGTTGAACTCGCCTAGGGAGGTGCGC
>JAQTXL010000090.1 GCA_028688835.1 Candidatus Nanopelagicales bacterium
GCAGGTACTCGGGGATCCACAGGATGGACTCCTCGACCAGGTCGTGCGCAACCTGCACCAGGGGGCCGACAGCGCGGCGGATCTCGATGTTCTCGCGCTTGAGGCGGTAGATGCGGTCGGCGTTGTCGCGCCGCCCGCCCGCCTGGAACACCGTCGCCTCGAGGTCCTCGATGTCGATGCCGATCTCGTCGACGACAGCGACGTACTCGTCGACCACCTTGTCCGCGACCGCATAGAGCACCGCGATGGGTCCGCGCCCCCGAAGCTCGGCGGACTCCGCGAGCCGCTCGCGGATCCCGCGGAGGTCGCCGATCTGGCCGAAGCGCACGGTGATCACGAACCACGGGCCGACGAACACCGCGACCTGACCGGTGTGCACGTCAGAGCTGTGCTCCTCGTAGTCGAGCACCTTGAGGACCGCCAGGCCGTGTCCTTCATGGCTGAAGTCGAACTTGGCGCGTTGCTCGGGATTGGCCGCGTCCTCGACCTGGAGGTGCGACAGCGAGAACACCCGCTCGATCATCGACAGCTCGTCGCGCGTGGGCTCGAAGAGCCCGAGCCACACGAAGGAGCCGGGCAGGGCCTCGCAGCGCGCCTGCAGGCCCTCGAGCTTGGGCTCGGGGTGCCCATCTCCGGGCTCCTGCCAGCTGCCGACATCGTCGATGTCGATGACCGCATCAGGGGTGTACATGCCCATGCCTCTGATCACGGTCACATTGTGCCGGAATGCTGCGAGACTGCGGGGATGACCACGCTCATCCTCGTGCGCCATGGACGCACTGCTGCCAATCGCGACGGCATCCTCGCCGGCTGGACCCCGGGTGTTGTGCTCGACGAGGTCGGCGAGCAGCAGGCCAAGACGATGGCGGCGCGCCTTGCCGGCCTCCCGATCGCCGGCATCGTGAGCTCGCCGCTCGAGCGCACGGTGCAGACAGCCGAAGCCATCGTGGGCGACCGGGATCTGGACATCGCGCTCGACCCGCGCATCGGCGAGTGCAGGTACGGCGACTGGACCGGGCGGCCGTTGAAGGAGCTCGCCAAGGAACCGCTCTGGAAGACCGTGCAGTCGCAGCCCAGTGCCGCGGTCTTCCCCGGCGCCGAGGGTGAGTCCATCCAGGACATGGCGCATCGCGCGATCGCGTCGGTGCAGCACTGGAACGCTCAGTTCGCTCCCGACGGCATGTATGTGATGGTCAGTCACGGTGATGTCATCAAGGCGATCGTGAGCAATGCCCTGGGCACGCACCTCGACCTGTTCCAGCGCGTGCAGATCGACCCGTGCTCCATCAGTGTCATCGAGTTCACCCCGAGCCGTCCGTTCGCCGTGCACGTGAACGACAGCGGCAGCGATCTTGGCCGGCTGATCCCCACGAAGCGATCCAGACGCGGGCGCAGGGGAGATGCCGTCGTGGGCGGCGGTGCAGGCCACGGTGCCTGAGCGCACCTGCGGATAGGGTCGACTCGTGCCCAGACAGGTCTTCGACTTCCCCGAACCCGAGCGGTTCGTCGTGGGCACCGTCGGGATGCCGGGCGAGCGCACCTTCTTCCTGCAGGCCCGCAGCGGCAATCGCATCGTGAGCGTGGTGCTGGAGAAGCTGCAGGTGGCCGCGCTCGCCGATCGGCTCGAGCAGATCCTGTCGGTGATCGAGGGCACCTCGAGCGCCTTCCCCCACGAGGTCGACGACCGCCCCCTCGAGCTGCCGATCTTCGAGGAGTTCCGAGTCGGCACCCTGGCGCTGGGCTGGGACGACGATGCCCAGAAGCTCGTGATCGAGGCCTATGCCACCAGTGACGACGAGTCCGACGAGGTGCCCGACATCGGTGACGATGACGAGGAGGGCGTCGACACCCTGCGCGTGCGCCTCACCGTCGACCAGGGGCGTGCCTTCATCCTGCGGGCCCGCACCATGGTGAACTCCGGCCGCCCCGCCTGCCCCTTCTGCGGGCAGCCGTTGGACCCGACCGGCCACATCTGCCCTCGAGCCAACGGCTACCGGCGTCGATCCTGATGCCCGAGGCACGGCTCCTGGCCGAGGGCGAGCTCACGATCATCGGTCGGCTCGCCGGGTCGTCCAATGCGACGCTGCTGTGCACGGTGACGACGACCGACGGCACGGACCTCCAGTGCGTCTACAAGCCGGTCGCCGGTGAACGACCGCTCTGGGACTTCCCGACCGGCACGCTCGCCGCGCGCGAGGTGGCGGCCTATGAGCTCAGCGAGCTGCTCGGCTGGGGCCTGATCCCGACCACGGTCTGGCGCGAGTTCGGGCCCCACGGCGAGGGCAGCTGCCAGCGGTGGATCGACGAGGGGGACTTCGGCGCACTCGTCGACGTCGTGCACCCCGGCGAGCGCCTGCAGGGATGGCGACTGGTGCTCACCGGTGAGAGCGAGTACGGCGCACCGGTCAGCCTCGTGCACGCCGATGACCCCGACCTCCATCGCATGTCTGTGCTGGACGTGCTGCTGAACAACGCTGACCGCAAGGCTGGCCACCTGCTGCGCGACGAGTCGGGCCGCATCTGGGGGATCGACCATGGCCTGACCTTCAACGAGGAGCCCAAGCTGCGCACCGTGCTGTGGGGCTGGGCTGGCGAGCGCGTGCCCGAGGCGCTGCTCCACGACCTCCGCGGTCTGGCCGACCGGTGGGAGCAGGTGGAGCTGGCGCTGTCGGGATTCCTCGACGGCTATGAGCTCGAGGCGCTGGAGCAGCGGCTCGAGCGCCTCGTGTCGACCGGGCGCCTGCCCAAGCCGGACGCGCAGCGGCCCGCCATCCCGTGGCCCCTGTACTGAATGCAGATCGCCGGCGATCGCTAAGGTTGCGCCGTGGATTCCTGGGCAGCGCCATCCGTGCCGAAGCTGCCCGGCACCGGGCCGGCACTGCAGCTGTTCGACACGGCGACGCAGCAGGTGCGCGCCACGGCCCCCGGACCGACAGCGCGCATGTACGTCTGCGGCATCACGCCGTATGACGCGACCCACATGGGCCACGCCGCGACCTATGTCGCCTTCGATCTCGTCTACCGGGCCTGGCTCGATGCCGGGCACGACGTCCACTACGTGCAGAACGTCACCGACATCGACGATCCGCTGCTCGAGCGTGCCGTCGAGCGGGGCGAGGACTGGCGCACGATCGCGCTGCGTGAGACTGCGCTGTTCCGCGAGGACATGACTGCGCTCAATGTGATCCCGCCGCGTGAGTACATCGGTGCCGTCGAGGCGATCCCGTCGGTTGCCGAGTACGTGCTGCAGCTGCAGTCCCAGGGCTCGGTCTACGCCGTCGACAACGACCTCTACTTCTCCGTGCACGCGGACCCGACCTTCGGCTCCGTGGCAAATCTCGATCACGCCCGGATGCTCGAGATCTTCGCCGAGCGCGGTGGCGATCCCGACCGCCCCGGCAAGCGCGATCCGCTCGACTGCCTCGTATGGCAGGACGCGCGTCCAGATGAGCCGGCATGGAACACGCCGCTGGGGCACGGGCGTCCCGGGTGGCACATCGAGTGCGTGGCCATCGCCCTCGACCATCTCGGACCCACCATCGACGTGCAGGGCGGTGGCAGCGACCTGGCCTTCCCGCATCACGAGATGGGAGCCTCGGAGGCACAGGTGCTCACCGGCCAGACCTACGCCCAGCACTACGTGCACGCGGGCATGGTCGGCTGGCAGGGCCACAAGATGAGCAAGTCCCGGGGCAACCTGGTCTTCGTCTCGCAGCTTCGTCACTCGGGCGTGGACCCGATGGCCATCCGCCTGGCCCTCCTGGCCCATCACTACCGAACCGACTGGGCCTGGACCCCGCATGGCCTCGAAGGCGCCACCGACCGCCTGAGCCTGTGGCGCATGGGCGCAGCAGCGGCCAAGGGGCCGGACTTCGCGCCGTACCTCGAGCGCATGCGCCGGCACCTCAGCAACGACCTGCGCACCCCAGAGGTCCTCGATGTCGTCGACACCTGGGCCGCTGCGGCCAGCGACGACACGGGCGACAGCGCTGATGCGCCTGCATTGATGCAGGCAGCGGTCCTGGCGTTGCTCGGCGTCAGCCTCTGACCGAGGTCACCTCCGCACGCAGGCTCACTTCTTCTCGTCGTGGCCGCCGAACTCCTTGCGCATGGCACTCAGGATCCGGTCGGCGAACAGGCCTGAGCCCTGCGAGTAGAACCGCTCGTGGAGGGCAGCCGTGAGCACTGGAGCAGGCACGCCCTCGTCGATCGAGGCGATGGCGGTCCAGCGGCCCTCGCCGCTGTCCGACACCCGTCCGCTGAACTCGTCGAGCTCGGGTGACTTCGTGAGCGCCAGGGCGGTGAGGTCGAGCAGCCACGAGCCCACGACGCTGCCGCGCCGCCAGACCTCGGCGATGGCGGGGATGTCGAGGTCGTACTGGTAGTACTCGGGCTGTGCCATCGGTGCGGTCTCCGCATCGGCATCGCGATGCACCGCACCTGCGTCGGCGTGCTTGAGGATGTTGAGTCCCTCGGCATAGGCCGCCATGAGGGCGTACTCGATGCCGTTGTGCACCATCTTGACGAAGTGGCCCGATCCGCTGGGACCGCAGTGCAGCCAGCCGCGCTCCTCAGGAGCAGGATCACCGGTGCGACCCTCGGTGCGCTCGGCAGCCGCGACGCCCGGAGCGATCGTGTCCCAGAGGCCCGTGAGGCGCTGCACCGATCGATCGGCGCCGCCGATCATCAGGCAGTAGCCGCGATCCAGTCCCCAGACGCCGCCGGAGGTGCCGACATCGACGAAGTCGATGCCCTTGGCTGCGCAGCGCTCCGCGTGGTGGATGTCGTCGCGGTAGTACGAGTTGCCCCCGTCGATGAGCGCGTCACCAGGCTCGAGCAGGCCGATGAGCTCGCTCACGACCGACTCTGTGATGCGACCTGCGGGAACCATGACCCAGACCGCGCGGGGGGCCGGAAGCTGCGCGACGAGGTCGGCCAGGCTGGTCGCGCCACCGGCGCCGTCGGCCACGAGCGCGTCGATGTTGGCCTGGCTCTGGTCGAACCCGATGCAGGTGTGGCCGTCGCGCATCGCACGGCGCGCAAGGTTCGCACCCATGCGGCCCAGGCCGACCATGCCGAGCGTGACGGGCTGTGTGGTGGTCATGGAACCCCCTAGCGCAGGACTCGGGACGCTCCCGATGTCGCGACCGTTCGAGGCTAGTGGAAGGCTCGGGGCATGACCAAAATCGCTGCAGTCGATCCCACGGAAACCGCCGCCTGGTCGAAGCTCCACGCCCTCGCGGGCACAGTCGGCGCAGGCTCCATCCGCAGCCTCATCGACGCAGATGCAGCGCGCCCCGCAACGCTGAGCCGCGAGGCCGCCGGTGTCGGCGCGGACTTCTCGCGCCAGCGCATCGACGCCGCGGTCGTCGCAGCGCTGCTGGAGCTCGCCGCGGAGACCGGCGTGCTCGCCCTGCGTGACGCGATGCTCGCCGGAGTGCACATCAACACCACCGAGGATCGTGCAGTGCTGCACACCGCCCTGCGCCTGCCACGTGACGCCACGCTGGTGGTCGACGGCGTCGATGTCGTCGCCGAGGTGCATGACGTGCTCGACCGCATGGCCGCCTTCAGCACCGAGGTGCGGTCCGGCGCCTGGACAGGTGCGACCGGCGAGCGCATCACTGACGTCGTGAACATCGGCATCGGCGGCTCCGACCTGGGACCGGCGATGGCCTACGTCGCGATGCAGCACTACCGGCATCCAGCGATCACCTGCCACTTCGTGTCCAATGTGGACCCGGCCGACATCGGCGAGGTGCTGGCCGCACTCGACCCTGCGACGACGCTGTTCATCATCGCCTCGAAGACGTTCACCACGCTCGAGACCATGACGAATGCCGCGGCAGCGCGCGCGTGGCTCGTCGAGGCCCTCGGCGATGACGCCGTTGCACGGCACTTCGTCGCAGTGTCGACGAACGCTGCCGAGGTGGCCGGCTTCGGCATCGACACCAGCCACATGTACGGATTCTGGGACTGGGTCGGCGGACGCTACTCGATGGACAGCGCCATCGGCCTGTCCACGATGATCGCGATCGGGTCTGACGGCTTCGAGCAGATGCTCGCCGGGTTCCATGCCATGGACGAGCACTTCCGCACCGCGCCTGCGCTCGAGAACCTGCCACTGCTCATGGGGCTGCTGTCCGTCTGGAACCGCGACTTCCTCCAGGTGCCGACGACCGCGGTGCTGCCGTACTCGCAGTACCTGGCCCGCTTCCCTGCCTACCTGCAGCAGCTCACCATGGAGAGCAACGGCAAGAGCGTGCGCCGTGACGGCTCGCCAGTCTCGTGTGACACCGGCGGCATCTACTGGGGCGAGCCCGGCACCAACGGCCAGCACTCGTTCTACCAGCTGCTGCACCAGGGCACGAGCACCGTGGCGTGCGACCTCATCGTCGTCGCCCGCACGCCGCATGGCCTCGGCTCCCAGCAGGACATGCTGGTGGCGAACGCGCTGGCCCAGGCCGCGGTGCTGTCACGTGGCCGCACGGCCGAGGAGGTGTCAGCCGACGGCACCGACGCCGCGCTGGTGCCGCACAAGGTGATGCCGGGCAATCGCCCGACGACCGTGTTCATGATCGAAGAGCTCACGCCGCGCACGCTGGGGTCGCTGATCGCGCTCTACGAGCACAGCGTCTTCGTGCAGGGCGCCGTCTGGGGGATCAACTCGTTCGACCAGTGGGGCGTGGAGCTGGGCAAGAAGGTCGCGCTCAGCATCCTGGCCGATCTCGAGGCCGGCTCCGCCACCGATGCCACGCTGGATGCCTCGACCCGCGCCGACATGGAGCGGTACCTGCGGCTGCGCAGGCGCTGATCGGTCCAGGAGCCTGTCGGTCCAGGGTCTAGTTGGACCCCCGTCGGCGCAGGTAGCGCTCGAACTCCTTCGCGATGGCCTCGCCGCTGGCCTCCGGGAGGTCGGCCGCGTCGCGCGCCTCCTCGAGCTGCTTGACGTACTCGGCGACCTCATCGTCCTCGGAGGCGAGCTCGTCGACGCCCATCTCCCAGGCGCGGGCGTCCTCGATGAGCTCGGTGATCGGGATCGACACGTCGACGACGTCCTCGATGCGCTGGATCAGGGCGAGCGTGGCCTTGGGGTTCGGCGGCTGGCTGACGTAGTGGGGGATCGAGGCCCAGATCGACACCGCGGGGATGCCGAAGGCGGAGCACGCGTGCTGGAGCACGCCGACGATCCCGGTCGGGCCCTCGTAGGTGGACACCTCGACCTCGAGCTCGGCCTGCAGCGCGGCATCGGTGCTCGTGCCGTGGATGGGCACCGGTCGCGTGTGGGGTGTGTCGGTGAGCAGTGCGCCGAGGGTCGCGACCATGCGCACATCGAGCTCGGCGCACAGGCCGAGGATCTCGCGCACGAACTGCTGCCAGCGCATGTTCGGCTCGATGCCCTGGAGCAGCACCACGTCGCGCTTGGCTCCCGGCACCGTGGCGGTGTAGACCCGGGTCGTGGGCCAGGACACCTGTCGGGCCCCGGACTGGTCGGTCGACACCATCGGGCGGTTGACCTGGTAGTCGTAGTAGTCCTCGGAGTCGAACTCGGCGAGCAGCTCGGCTCCCCAGATGTCGCGCAGGTACTCGATGGCCGCCGACGCGGACTCGCCCGCGTCGTTCCAGCCCTCGAAGGCGGCAAGGAGGATGGGCTCCCTGAGTTCGGGCAGGCCGTCGAACTCGATCACAGGTGTCTCCTCCCTGACGACGACTGGGCCACAGGCGCTGGCCCAGCGGCGAGCCGCAGCACGGCTGCCACTCGGTAGGCTGACCCCATCATGACCCCATCGTCGCAACTGAGCCTTCGCGAGGCCCTCGCCACAAGAGTAGTGATCGCCGACGGAGCCATGGGCACCATGCTCCAGGCAGCCGATCCGTCCCTGGAGGACTTCCAGGGCCATGAGGGCTGCAACGAGATCCTCAACGTGACCCGCCCCGATGTGGTCATGGGCGTGCACGACGCGTACTTCGCCGTCGGCGTCGACTGCGTCGAGACGAACACCTTCGGCGCCAACCACGCCAACCTGGGCGAGTACGACATCACCGACCGCATCTACGAGCTCGCCGAGGCGGGTGCGCGGATCGCCAGGGCCAGCGCCGACAAGTGGTCCACGCCCGACCGCCCGCGCTGGGTGCTCGGCTCGGTCGGTCCCGGCACGAAGCTGCCCTCGCTCGGCCATGCGCCCTACGCGCTGCTGCGCGACGCCTACCAGGAGCAGGTGCGCGGGCTTATCGACGGCGGCGCCGACGCCATCCTGATCGAGACCTCGCAGGACCTCCTGCAGGCCAAGGCCGCGCTCATCGGCGCCCGGCGGGCCATCACGGCTTCAGGGCAGGATCTGCCGGTCATCGCGCAGGTGACGGTGGAGACCACGGGCACGATGCTGCTCGGCACCGAGATCGGTGCGGCGCTCACCGCGCTCGAGCCCCTGGGCATCGACATGATCGGGCTCAACTGCGC
>JAQTXL010000091.1 GCA_028688835.1 Candidatus Nanopelagicales bacterium
CGAAGAGGTCCATCGGCTCGCCGCAGTGCGGGCACGGGAAGCTGCTCATGTTCTCGATGACGCCGGCGACCTTCTGGTGCGTCTGCTCGGCGAGGGTGCCCGCGCGCACCGCGACATCGGCGGCGGCGAGCTGCGGGGTCGTCACGATGACAAGCTCGGCGCCCGGGAGCAGCTGGGCTGTCGAGATCGCGATGTCGCCGGTGCCCGGCGGCAGGTCGAGCAGGAGCACATCGAGGTCACCCCACCACACGTCGGTGAGGAACTGCTCGAGGGCGCGGTGCAGCATCGGTCCGCGGAAGGCGACGGGCTGGGTGATGCCACCGGGCTTGAAGGACAGCATCGAGATCACGCGCACGCCGTAGCCGGACGGCGGCATGATCATGCCCTCGACCATCGTCGGGGCATCGAGGGCATCGAGCATGCGCGGGATCGAGTGCCCGTAGATGTCGGCATCGACGAGGCCGACCGACAGTCCGAGCTGGGCCATCGCAGCGGCGAGGTTGGCCGTCACCGAGGACTTGCCGACGCCGCCCTTGCCGGAGGCGATCGCGTAGATCCGCGTGGTGCTGCCCGGCTGGTTGAACGGGATCTGCTTGTCCTCGCCACCGCGCAGCGAGGCCTTCATGGCCGCCCGCTGCTCATCGCTCATGACGTCGAGATCGACCTGCACGCCGGTCACGCCGGCAACGCCCATGACGGCCGTCGTCACACGGTCGGTGATGGTGTCGCGCATCGGGCAGCCGGCCACCGTCAGGTAGACGCCCACGGTGACCCGGCCGTCGGCTGCGACGTCGACGGACTTCAGCATGCCCAGCTCGGTGATGGGCCGATGGATCTCCGGGTCCTTCACCAGTGCCAGGGCAGCGTTGATCGCATCAAGGTCAGGTTGCATGCCCTGATGCTAGGCGCTGGCGCTAACGGTCCCGCTTGCGGTCCCGGTCCTTGGGCCTGGGCCGCTGGGGATCGTCGAGGTCCATCGCGTCGATGTGGTCGCGCAGGTCGGCCACCATGTCGCGCAGCTCCCCGCGGATGTAGTCACGGGTGGCGACCTCGCCCAGGGCCAGGCGCAGGGCGGCGATCTCGCGGGCCAGGTAGTCGCTGTCGGCGAGTAGCCGCTCGGTGCGCTGGCGGTCCTCCTGGTACTGCACGCGGTCGCGGTCGGACTGCCGGTTCTGGGCGAGCAGGATGAGCGGCGCGGCGTAGGAGGCCTGCAGCGACAGCAGCAGTGTCAGGAAGATGAACGGGAACGGGTCGACGTGCCACGCCTCGGGACCGACCGTGTTGAGCAGGACCCACAGGGTGATGACGACCGACATCCAGGCGATGAAGGCCCACGACCCGATGTAGCGCGCGACGCGCTCGCTGACACGGCCGAAGCGCTCGGGATCGTAGGTGCCCCGCAGCGAGCGGCTGCGCTCGTACGGCTGGTCGAGCCCGGTGACGCTGCGCACGCGGCGCTTGGGGCGGCTAGCCACGGTCGTCCCCGTCGTTCTCGCGCCAGTCGTCCGGCAGCATGTGGTCGATGAGGTCGTCGACCGTGACGGCGCCCAGGAGGTGGCCGTTGAGGTCGACGACGGGCAGCGCGGCCAGGTTGTAGGTGGCGAAGGTGCGCGTGATCTGGCTGAGCGGAGCCTCGGGATGCACGGGCACGAGGTCGGAGTCGACGAGCGCCGACACCAGCGTTGCCGGCGGCTCGCGCAAAAGGCGCTGGAAGTGGCAGGTGCCCAGGTACTTGCCCGTGGGCGTCTCCGTTGGGCTGCGCGTGACGTAGACCTGCGACGCCAGCGCCGGCGAGAGATCGGGATTGCGGATCTGCGCCAGCGCATCGGCGACGGTCGCGTCGGGGGAGAGCACCACGGGCTCCGTCGTCATCATGCCGCCGGCGCTGAACTCGTCATAGGAGAGCAGGCGGCGGATGTCGTCGGCCTCCTCGGGCTCCATGCGCTCGAGCAGGTCGGCAGCACGGTCGGTCGGCAGCTCGGAGATGAGGTCGGCGGCGTCATCGGGATCCATCTCCTCGATGACGTCAGCGGCGCGCTCGACCTCCAGCAGCTGCACGATCTCGACACGGTCGTCCTCGGGCAGCTCCTCGAGCACGTCGGCGAGGCGGTCATCGTTGAGCTGGCGCGCGATCTCCATGCGGCGCTTGGCGGGCAGCTCGTGCAGGAGCGCGGCGATGTCGGCCGCACGAAGGTTGTCGATGGAGGCGAGCATGGTCGATGCGCTCTGGTCGGTGGTGCTGGCCATCGACAGCCCGCGCACCTCCTCCCAGTCGACCACGATGCGCTCGCCGCGCCGGCGAAAGCCGCTCGAGCCCTTCTGGACGAACAGCTGGGTGACGATCCAGTCCTGGGTGCGATCGAGCTCGACGCCGACGTCGATGACCGACACGACCTCGCCGGTCTCGATGAGGTCGACGGTGCGGTCGAGCAGCTCAGCAGTGAGGAGGGTCTCGTTCGGCCGCTTCTCGAAGCGGCGCAGGTTGACCACGCCCGTCACGATGATCTGGCTGGAGTCGATCGAGGTGACCTTCGACATCGGCACGAAGATGCGCCGATGCGCCTGCACCTCGACAACAAGGCCCGTGAGCCGCGGAGCGCCGGTGCGCAGCACGATGATGCTGTCGCGCACCTTGCCGAGCTGCTCGCCGCTGGGATCGAACACGCGCACCCCGGCGATGCGGGCAAGGAAGACCCGCGTGGCGCTTGTTGTCATGGTGAGAGGCTACCGTCGAGGGCATCGATCGGGCATTCACCCGCGTGTGCCGCCGCTCCCCGCCCCGAGCTCGGCCCAGACCAGCGTGGTGCCGCGACCCGAACTCCAGCCCCACGCTTGCGCGAGCTGAGCGACCACGAGCAGCCCCCGTCCGCCGGGATCGAGTCGTCCAGTCGTACCTGATGGACGGATGAGTGCCGGCGACTCCGTGCGATTGCTGACGCTGATGCGCACACGCGCGCCGTGCAGGGCGGCAGTGACAGTGATGGGTGCATCGCCGTGGCGGATCGCATTGGAGCACAGCTCATTGGCGACGATCACGAGATCGTCGACCAGCGCAGGGCGGCCGGCGAGCTGGGGCCAGGCCCACTCCTCGAGGGCGGCTCGCGCGATCGCCAGCTGATCGGCGTCGGCGCTCAGCCGGATGCGTATGCGCATGCTGCACAGGGTAGGGATCCCGCACGGCACAATGCAGGCATGGCCCATGTGCTCGCCTTCGCGAACCAGAAGGGCGGCGTCGGCAAGACCACCACCGTGGTGACGGTCGGTGCGGCGATGGCCGAGCTCGGACTGCGCGTGGCCGTGGTCGACCTCGACGCCCAGGCGTGTGCGACCTTCAGCCTCGGTATCGACCCCGAGGACGTCGAGGTCAGCACGCGTGAGGTGCTCATCGACAAGGTCGCCATCGACCAGGCAGTCATCCGCACCGCCGACGGGGTCGATCTCGTGCCGTCGACGATCCGTCTCGCTGACGCGGACTCAGCGCTCAGCGGCGCCAAGGGGCGCGAGTTCGCCGTGCGTCAGGCCCTGGAGCCGCTCAAGGCGCGCTATGACTGGATCCTGCTCGACTGCGCACCCTCGCTCGGCATCGTGACCGTCGGCGCGCTGATCGCCGCTCAGTCGGTCGCCATCCCGCTGCAGTGCGAGACGCTCTCGCACCGGGGCGTGGGCCAGCTGCTCGAGACCATCGACGACGTGCGCACCTACGCCAATGCGAGCCTGCGCATCGCTGGCATCATCCCCACGCAGTTCGACGCGCGCACCACGCACGCCCGTGCAGTGCTCGCGGACCTCCCGGCGACCTACGGCGTGCAGGTGCTGCCGCCGATCCGTCGCTCGATCAGGTTCGCCGAGGCCCCTGCGGCAGGGCGCACGGTCCTCTCGACGGCACCCACGAGCGTGGGAGCGCGTGACTACCGGGCGCTGGCCCAGGCCCTGGTCAGCCAGCTCGGCTGATCAGTCGGCCTTGGGGGCAGCGGCATTGCCGCTGCGCGTGCGTCGGCGCTGGCGCGCGCGGGCCGTGCCCGGGTCGCCGCCATCGGCCTTGGCTCCATCGGACTTCGCGCCCTCGGCGGCCTTGGGGCGCTCGCTGCGGGGCTTGTCGTCACGAGGCTTGTCACCGCGGGGGCGGTCGCCCCGCGAGCGATCACCGCGTGGCTTGTCGCCCCGGCCCTTGTCACCGTGATGGCCCTTGCCGTGCGAGTCGCCGGACTTGTGCTTCTTGCCGGTCTCGCCGAGATCCTCGACGTCCTCAGCCGACAGGCCCTCGCGCTTGCGGCCGGCCTTCGGCAGCACGCCCGTGGTGCCTGCGGGGATCCCGAGGCCGGTGAAGATGTGGTCGCTGGTCGAGTAGGTCTCGATCGGGTCCTTGAAGGGCAGTTTGAGCGCGCGGTCGATCATCTGCCAGCGCGCGATGTCCTCCCAGTCGACCAGGGTCACCGCGACGCCGGATGCGCCAGCACGGCCAGTGCGGCCGATGCGGTGCAGGTAGGTCTTCTCGTCGTCGGGGCACTCCCAGTTGATGACGTGCGTGACGTTGTCGACGTCGATGCCGCGCGCGGCGACATCGGTGGCGACCAGGATGTCGACCTTGCCATTGCGGAAGGCGCGCAGCGCCTGCTCGCGGGCACCCTGGCCGAGGTCGCCGTGCACCGTGCCGACGGCGAAGCCGCGCTCGGTGAGGTCGTCGCAGATGCGCTGTGCCTTGCGCTTGGTGCGGGTGAAGATCATCGAGAGCTGACGGCCCTCGGCCTGCATGATGCGGGCGACGATCTCGATCTTGTCCATCGGGTGCGCACGCCACACGTGCTGCTCGATGGCATCGACCGTGGCGTTGTCGTCACCGGGCTCGCTGGCACGGATGTGCGTCGGCTGGGTCATGTAGCGACGCGCGAGGTTGACGATCTGCCCCGGCATGGTCGCCGAGAACAGCATGGTCTGGCGCTTGTCGGGCACGGCGGACACGATGCGCTCGACGTCGGGCAGGAAGCCCATGTCGAGCATCTCGTCGGCCTCGTCGAGCACCAGGCAGCGCACCTGCGAGAGGTCGAGGTCGCGGCGGTTGGAAAGGTCGATGATGCGGCCGGGCGTGCCGACGACGACATCGATGCCGTTCCTCAAGGCCTCGATCTGCGGCTCGTACGCGCGACCGCCGTAGACGGCCAGCACGCGGATGCCGCGCAGGCGTCCGGCACGCTCGAGGTCGGTGGCCACCTGGAGGCCCAGCTCACGCGTGGGGCAGATGACCAGGGCCTGCGGGACGTCGCGGCTGCCCTCGAGGTCGATGCGCTGGAGGAGCGGGATGCCGAACCCCAGCGTCTTGCCGGTGCCGGTCTTGGCCTGGCCGATGATGTCGCGGCCCTCGAGGGCCATCGACAGGCACATCTCCTGGATGGGGAAGGCTCGCTCGATGCCGTCCTCGAGGAGTGCTGCGACGATGGTGGGATCGGTGCCCAGTTCGGCGAATGTCGGCGCCTGTGTCGGGTCAACGGTGGATGAAGTGCTCAGGGTGACTCCCCAGTGACTGCTCGTGGGGCGGGGGGCGAACAGCCCGTGCCAGCACGATGGAAGGCCCAGTGTACCCAGAGGCCTCCGACTAGCCTTGACGCATCATGACCACGCCCTCCGCTGACACCCTGGCCAATGACCCGGAGTACCGCTCGGCGATCGTCGACCTGCTGGCGCTGCTGGCGATGGGCGAGCTGCTCGCCTTCGAGCGACTCGCGGGCGATGCGGCCCTCGCGCCGCAGATCGAGGACTCGGTCGCGCTCGCGCGCCTGGCGGCCGCGGAGTTCCGGCACTTCGAGGACCTCACCCGCCGCATCGAGGAGCTCGGCGCCGACCCGACGCAGGCCATGCTCGAGTTCCGTCGGCCACTCGACGAGTTCCACGCGCACACGGCGCCGAGCGACTGGCTCGAGGGCATGGTCAAGGCATACGTCGGCGAGGGGATCGCCTCGGACTTCTACCGCGAGATCGCCAGCCTCCTCGACGAGCAGACACGCGCACTGGTCCTGCGCGTGTGCGATGACTTCGAGCACCAGGAGTTCATCGTCGACCGCGTCCGCCTGGCGATCCAGGAGGACCCGCAGATCGCCGGCCGGCTCGCGCTCTGGGGACGCCGGCTCGTGGGCGAGGCACTGGCCCAGTCGCAGCGCTTCGCGGCCGAGCACGACTCGATGTCGGTGCTCATCGTCGGAGGCGTCGACCGGCCGGGCGCTGACCTGGCCGAGATCGGGCGCATGCTCGCCCGGCTCACCGAGAACCATGCGCGGCGGATGGCCGCGCTGGGCCTGGCGGCCTAGCGACCCTGGGGCTAGTGGCCGAAGCCGACCTTGCGGCTCGTGGTGGGTCCGAGCTCGATGTACGTGATCTTGTCGGCGGGCACGAGCACGGTGCGCCCACGGTCGTCGGTGAGGGTCAGCACTCCGCCGCTGGCGATGGCCGCGTCGATGGCCGCGCGGACGTCCTCGGGCTTGTCGTCGCTGTCGAGGCTGATCTCGCGCGCTGAGTACTGGACGCCGATCTTGATCTCCATGTCTTGACCCTTACTTCGTGCGTAGATGGCAATCGTGTCACTGCGATCTCGATGGGTAGCCTTGCGGGGTGCCTGACCTGATCCCGCCGTGGCCGCGAACCGAGACCTCCCTAGTGTCGCGCACGCTCGCGCTGCGCCACGCACCATCGACTAAGCCCGGAGCGGAATCGGCGCTCTACCTGCACGGGCTCGGTGGTTCGTCGCTCAACTGGACCGATCTCATGGGGCTGCTGCAGCCCCATGTCGATGGCTGGGCGATCGACTTCAACGGCTTCGGCGCCTCGCCGCCGCCGCGCGACGGCGACTACACCCCTCTCGGCCATGCACGTGCCGCGGTCGAGTTCATCGAGCAGCGGCTCGATGGCCAGCCGGTGCACCTCTTCGGCAACTCCATGGGCGGTGCTGTTGCGGTGCAGGTCGCGGCACGTCGCCCCGATCTCGTGCGCACGCTCACGCTCATCTCACCTGCGCTGCCGGAGGTCCGGCCCAACAAGGTGAACATCATGCTGCCGGTCATGGCGATCCCCGGCCTGGGCGAGGCGGCGTCGAAGCGCGTCGCACAGCTGCCGATCGAGCAGCGCGTGCAGGGCACCATCAAGTCCGTGTACGCCGACCCGTCGCGTGTCGCGCCGCAGCGGTTCGCTGAGGCTGTGCAGGAGGCGACGATGCGCAGCGAGTTCACGTACGCCGACGACGCGTTCCTGCAGTCCCTGCGCGGGCTGCTGGGCAGCTACCTCGACTCCGGCCCGCGCCGGCCCTGGAAGCTCGCGGAGCTCATCGATGCCCGCACCCTGCTCATCTACGGACGCAAGGACCCGCTCGTCGACGCACGCAGCGCCTACCGCAGCACCAGGCACTTCAAGCAGGCCGACGTCATGGTGCTCGAGGACTCCGCGCATGTGTCGATGATGGAGTTTCCGGGCATCGTGGGCGAGGCCTGGACAAGTCGCTTCGTCCAGCGATAGCCGCGACGTTGGCCTGTATGGCGCTGATGCAGCGGCTACTGTCGCACGCATGTGGCGTCGCCTGGGAGTTCCCATCGTTGCGTCGGTCGCTGTCGGCTTGGCAGGGCTGATGGCGCCGGCGGCTGCCGTGGAGCGCCAGCCGAGGAGTTACGCCGATGTCCAGTCGAACGTCCACTACACGGTGTATCGGCCATCGTGGACGGCGGGAATCGCGCGCACCGGTCTCACCACGCAGCCCTGCAACGGGTTGGATGCGATGACGAACGCGACCTACGGCGTCGAGGGTGCACGCGGGGGCTGGATCGAGCTCCAGGAGTCGCAGCGAGGTGGCTGTGTCGACGGCACCGACGGCATCGCCAAGTACACGACCTTCCAGGTCAAGGGAGCAACGGCGACTGTCAAGGGAGAGTGCGCCGAGGGCAGCAGCTGCACCACTTCGTCTGCCGCTGGTGTCCGTCGCTATGCGTACACGTCCGTGATGATCCCTGCCACTGGCGACTTCGCGAGGACCTTCATCGCCGTCGCCACCACAGGCCTGGATGTGCCCCAGATCAGGCGATTCATCAGCGGGCTGGTGCCTGCAGTCGGGTAGCGGCGCGGTGCCGACTCGGCGCCAGTGCGCGCCCGGTGGCGCACCTTGTCCACAGCCGCTGATCTCGGCATTCCCGAACCGTCACTGTCCGACCTACCGTT
>JAQTXL010000092.1 GCA_028688835.1 Candidatus Nanopelagicales bacterium
TGGCAGCAGATCCTCAAGTCGGGCTACGAGTCCACCTACGCGCACTGGCTGACCAACGTGCTGACCTCCACCGAGCTGGAGCCCAAGGCCCAGGTGTTCTGGACGCGGCACCGCCACGACGAGGTCGTCACGCGGTGGGCGGGCATCGTCGGCAGCGATCGCATGACGGTCGTGGTGGTCGACGATTCGGATCGCGAGAGCATCTACGCGCACTTCGAGCAGCTGCTCGGGATGCCCGCCGATGCCCTGCTCGACCAGCGCAACCAGCACCCGAACCGCTCGATGACCCTGGCCGAGGCGGAGTTCCTGCGCAGGCTCAACGTCGCCGTCGGCGGGGGCAGGGGCTGGCGTCCCTACACCGACGTCGTGCACGACGGGCTCATCAAGGGCATGGTCGAGGGCCGGGCGCCAGCGCCTGACGAGGCGCGACTGCAGACACCGCAGTGGGCGCTCGATCGGGCCGCCGAGCTCGCGGCCACGTACGTCGCTGCGATCGAGGCCTCGGGCGTGCACGTCATGGGCGACCTTGAGCTGCTGCGCGCGCACCTCACCGGGCCGGAGAGCGTTGATGACGGTGCAGCCGACTCGATGGTGATCGATGCTGCCGTCGCGGCGATGCTGGGGGCTCTGGGCGATGGCACCCAGAAGCCCGATCCCACGATCCCCGGGCTCGTGCGCAAGCGGCTCGGGAGCATCAAGGCCCGGGCCCTGCGCAAGTAGTCGGCAGCTCTCGGCCACGCACGCGCCTCACTAGAATCCACTGGTCCGCGCTCGACACCGCCGCTCTCACCAAGGGGACGCATGCCTGCACCGCTGCCGGGCCGCAGCGCGAGCGCGCACGAGCCGCCCGGTGCCGAGCGCAGCAGCAACCGACGCACCGACATCCAGGGCCTGCGTGCGATCGCGGTGCTCGTGGTCGTCGCCTTCCACGCCGGGCTGCCGGTGCCGGGTGGGTTCGTCGGCGTCGATGTCTTCTTCGTCATCTCCGGCTTCGTCATCACGGGCATGCTGCATCGCGAGTGGGTCGCCACCGGCACCATCCGCTTCCGCGAGTTCTACCTGCGCCGGTTCAAGCGGCTGACCCCGGCACTGGCGCTCATGGTCGTCGTCGTGCTCCTCATCTCGGCACTGGCCCTCTCGCCCCTGGGCACGCAGCAGGTCGCGGCCAAGACAGCGGCCGGCACGATGCTGCTGGTCGCCAACTTCGTGATCGCTCGCAACACCGGCGGCTACTTCGATGCCGCCGCCGACACCAACCCGCTGCTCAACACCTGGTCGCTCTCGGTCGAGGAGCAGTTCTACCTCGTGTTCCCGGCGGTCGTGGCCCTGGGCTGGCTGCTCGCCCGCCGCGCGCGCGTGCTGAGGGCTGCGCCGGCAGTCATCATCGGCGTGATCGCCGTCGCCTCGTTCGCACTGGCCGTGCTGGTCGCGAGCGGTCGCACCTCGCTGTCACCCTCCTGGATGTTCGGCTTCTACAGCCCGTTCACCCGCGCCTGGGAGTTCGCGGTCGGCGCCCTGCTCGCGATCGCACTGGCGAAGGCCCGCGTGCTGTCGCAGCGGGTGGCCCTCCTGCTCGGGCTCGCAGGCCTGGCCCTCGTGGCGGCCTCGCTGTGGCTCATCACCGGCACGACGCCCTTCCCGGGGCCGTGGACCCTGCTGCCTGTCGCCGGCTCGCTGCTGCTGCTCGCGGCTGGGACCCAGGCCGCCAACCCCGTGAGTCGACTGCTGTCGACGAGACCGATGATCAAGGTCGGCGACTGGTCGTACTCGATCTACCTGTGGCACTGGCCGCTCATCGTGTTCGCGGCCCTTGCCTGGCCCGGCTCCTCGGCAGCCCTGCTCATCGCCGCCGCGGTCTCGTTCGCCCCGGCCCTGATCTCCTACCGCTGGGTCGAGCAGCCGATCCGCGCCCTGCGCGCGCTCAGCTGGCGCAGGCTCGCCCTCGTCATCGTCGCCACCCTCGCCCCGCCGCTCGCGCTGTCGGCCGCGCTCTACACCACTGCGCAGCACGGCTTCTGGATCCCGAGCATCCAGCAGTACCAGGCTGCGACCACTCCCCTGCATGCCGGGCTGCTGAGCGGCTGCGACACCCGCGTCGCGCAGCTGCATCGTGCACCGGGTGAGTGCACCTGGAACGCAGAGCTCCCGGGAGCGCCGGTCTACCTCATCGGCGACTCGAACTCCGACCACTTCCACGAGGGCGTCCAGGCCGCGGCAGCGGCCCTGGACCGCCCGCTCATCGCCAACACCACCAACGCCTGCCCGTACGCCGACGTCTACCTCGGCAACCTCCGCGGCACCACGCAGTTCGACGAGGGCTGCCGCGCCTACGTCGCGGACACCACGACCTACCTCACGAGCAGCCCGAGGGGGCTCGTCGTCATCGCGAACTCCGACTCGTACTGGAAGCAGGACGACCTCTCCGTCGGCCTGACGCCTGACGACCAGACCAAGGACCGGCAGGCCAAGCTGGCCGACTACGAGGTGGGCCTGACGAAGTCCGTGCGCGCGCTCGAGGCTGCCGGCCAGCAGGTGCTGCTCGTGCAGACGACACCGAAGTGGACTGGCGAGGTGGTCTGGAACCCGCTGGAGTGCTCGACGATCACGCTGGCCAATGGCAGCTGCAATGTCACGATGACCACGGCACAGGCTGCGAGTCAACAGGGTGCCGCCCGAGCGGTCGTGGATCGCGTTGCCGCGAGCACTGGAGCGACGGTCATCGACACCTGGCCGGCGCTGTGCCCCGACGGCACGTGCACGACGCAGGAGGGGACGCTCGTGCGCTACCGCGATCAGGCGCACATCTCGGTGCCGCAGAGCCTGCAGCTCGAGCCGCTGTTCAGCGAGGCCTTCGCCAGAGTGCAGCAGCGCTAGGCGGCCTCCGAGACTGAACTACTGGTCAGTGCCCGGCGACATGCCCTCCATCTCCTTGAGCAGCGCGATGCGCTCGCTCAGCGGAGGGTGGGTGTCGAACATCGAGCGCGACTTGCCGTCGAGCGGCGACTCGATCCACACATGCGCCACAGCCGTCGACTTCTGGTGCACGACGGTCGTGTCGGACTGCAGGGTCTCGAGTGCTCGGCGCAGGCCTGACGGGTTGCGGGTGAACTGCACTGCCGTGGCATCGGCCAGGGCCTCGCGCTTGCGCGAGATCGCGGCCCGCAGCAGCAGCGCGGCGATCGGGGCCAGGATCAGGATCGCGATGGAGACGATCATCGCGATCGGGTTGTTGTTGTCGCGGCGCCCGCCGCCGAAGAACATCGCGCGTGCGCCGAGGTCGGCCACGATCGCCAGCAGGCCCGCGGTGGTCGCAGCCACGGCCATCACGAGGGTGTCGCGGTTGCCCACGTGCGCCATCTCGTGCGCGGCCACGCCCTGCAGCTGCTCGCGGTCCATCGCGGCAAGGATGCCAGTGGTGAAGGCGATAACCGCGTGCTCAGGATCGCGCCCGGTGGCGAAGGCGTTGGGGGCAGGATCCTCGACGATGGCGACCTTCGGCATCGGCAGGCCCGCCGCCATGGTGATCTCCTCGACGATGTTGTACAGCTGAGGCGCATCCTCGTGCGAGATCACCTTGGCACCGGTCATGGTCAGCACGAGGGTGTCCGACTTCCAGTACGCCGACCACACACCCACCAGCGAGATGCCGACAGCCAGGGGCACCAGCCAGTACATCTGCATGTGCAGGAGCGTGCCGATCGCCCAGATCGCCGCGACGAGCGCGATGAACATCAGGGCGAGCAGCCCCCATGTCTTGCGCTTGTTTGCTGCCTGCTCTGCGCGGAATGAGACCGCCATCGCTACTCGAAGGAGACGGTGGGTGCGTTGCGGTCGGCCTCTTCAGGCACCTCGTAGAACTCGCGGTTCTTCACGCCCGCCATGCCGACGAAGAAGCGGGTCGGGATGGTGACGATGAGGGTGTTGAGCGTGCGCACCGAGTCGTTGTAGTACTGGCGCGAGAAGGCGACCTTGTTCTCGGTGGCCGAGAGCTCCTCCTGCAGCGACAGGAAGTTCGACGACGCCTTGAGGTCTGGGTAGGCCTCGGCGACTGCGAGCAGTCCGCGCAGGGCCTGGGTCAGCTGGCCATCGGCCTCGGCGACCTGGGCGACGCCATTGGCCGTCTCGGCGAACTGACGCGCGGCCGTGACCTTCTCGAACGTGCCGCTCTCATGCGCGGCGTAGCCCTTGACGGTGCTGACGAGGTTGGGGATCAGATCGCTGCGGCGCTTGAGCTGCACCTCGATCTGAGCGAAGGCTTCATCGACGGCCACATTGGAGCGCACGAGCTTGTTGTAGAGCCCGATGATGAAGACGATGAGGAGAACGACGACGACGGCAAGGCCAATCCAGATCCACATGCGCCCACTGTACCTGCGATTTCGCGCCGGCAGGCCAGGGCGAGGCCACCGGATTTCCGCTAGACGCTGAGTCCAGAGTCGAGCTCGGCCAGCTGCTCGACCCGCGCCTCGTGGCGCCCGCCGTCGAAGGGCGTGGTGAGGAAGACCTCGAGGGCGGCGATCGCGACGGCCGGGTCGGTGAAGCGCTCGCCGAAGCAGGCGACGTTGGCGTTGTTGTGGCGGCGGGTCATCTCGGCGTCCTGGTTGTCGCGGATGACGCCCCCGCGCACGCCCGGCACCTTGTTCGCGGCCATGCAGATGCCCTGGCCGCTCCCGCAGACGGCGACGCCGAGCTCGGCGCGACCCTCGACGACCGCACGGCCCACGAGCGAGCCGTAGTGCGGGTAGTCGACGCGATCCTCGGAGTAGGCCCCGAGGTCGAGCACCTCGTAGTCATGCTCGGTGAGCCAGGTGCGCAGCTGCTCCTTGAGCAGGAAGCCGGCATGGTCGGAGCCGATCGCGATGATCATGGGCTCAGAGTAACGGCGCGCCCAGTTGGGGCATAGGTGCCGGCGTCGTGATGGTGAGCGCCCCGCGGGTGATCGTGACACCGTCCGGCCCGATGGTCACCGGCACCTGCTCCTCGCCCGTGCGCGGCACGAACACCGTGACGAGCGCCTGCTGCATACCTGTCTTGGGGATCGCGATCTGGCGGTTGATCACCTGGGTCGGCAGCTTCTGGCCCCAGGCGCCGGTGTACCAGCCGACGCTGCTGCCGTTGCGCGCCTTGTCGATGACCCACTGGTCGGTGCCGGCCTTCACGACATCCATGTGCTGGTTGCCCTTGGTGAGCACCAGCGTGGAGCCGATGTAGCCCGACTCGACGCCTGGCGCCACCTGCCAGCGCTGCCAGGTGAAGCGGCCCTTGGCCTTCTTGCCCTTGCCAGGCGCTGCATTGACGTAGTCGGTGACGATCATCGCGTCGACGCTGCGCACGTACTGCGTGCAGCGCACGAGCGTGACCGAGACCCAGGTGTTGTCCTGCACGCACGAGGTGTCATTGCCACCCGTGGCCCAGTCGCTCTGGGTGATGACCTTCTTGACGCCCGACCAGCGGCTGCGCGCGACCTTGCCGACGGTCAGCGCCGAGTGGGCCGCACGCGTCTTGAGGTAGGCACGCAGCTTGTCGCTGTTCTCGTAGCGGTAGGGGCCCGGATCGCCGATCCACGACGTCCCGCGCGAGAAGAGGGTGAGCCCGGTGCCATCGTCGTGCGTGTGGGCGGTTGCCGGACGCGTCGAGCTGTAGCGCAGCGAGTAGAAGGTGTCGGGCCCGCCGAGCTGCGGCTGCCAGCCGGCGCGGCCGAACACGTAGCCGCCGTCGAAGGTGGCGTAGATCGGTGCCGGCGGGGTGCCGGACTTGCCTGCCGTGCGCACCCACTCGGCCTGCCCGTCAGCCGCGCCGAACGAGGCGCGCAGCGACTCGCTCACGCTGTCGCCGAGGGACTCGACCAGGAAGTCGGGGCGGATCGCCTGCGAGACGAAGTCGTAGAGCCTGTTGCGCAGCGTCGGGATCGGGTCAGCGGGCATGCCGCAGGTGGTGGCCGAGGTCTCGATGGTGCGCAGCAGCGACTCGATGTAGACGGCATAGGCGGGCGAGCCCTCGACGTCGCTGCCATCAGGCAGCACCACGCCGTTGGCGATCGAGACGAGGTTGGCCCACGCCCTGTCGCGCGAGGGCCAGTCGGCGGTCCAGCAGAAGGCCGCGAGCGCGCCGGTCTGCCGGATGAGGTCGGTGTTGTTGACGCCGACGGCCACGGGCACCGCACCGGCGTTCGACTTCACCATCGTGCGCGCGTCCCGCAGGGCCGCCTCGGTGATGGTGGGGTCGTTGAGGGTCTGCGCCGCGCAGACGAGCGTCTGCGTGCGCAGGCCGCCGTAGATCGTGCCGTCGACCCAGGTGCCGCGCGGGCCCTGGTGGTCGGCGATCCAGTAGAGCATCAGCTGGCGGAAGCGGTCGACCATCGCCTGGTTCTGCACCTGCACGCCACGGAACAGCAGCGGCAGCGCCCAGTTGAGCGAGTTCACGTGGCGGTCGCCGGAGGTGTCGGAGGTGGCCTGCGGCTTCCAGTCGGGGTGCTCGGTCAGGCGGTAGGTGCCGCCCTTGCCGAAGTTGATGGTGCCTTGGGTCAGCAGGTTCTGCGCGGCCACGCGCTCAGCGGCGGGAGCGGACGGGAACATCGCCCGGCACCAGCTGCCCAGGGCCGTGGGCATGACCACAGGAGGCGCGATCGGCGCAGCAGAATCCGAAGGAGTCACGCCCGGAGTGCCCGTGGGCGCAGGCGTGGCGGCCGGTGTCGGAGCAGGGGTTGCGGCGCCAGTAGGTGAGGCGGATGGTGCTGGAGCGTCAGCGGCCTGGGCAGGCATCGCGCTCACGAGTATCGCGATCGAGAGGGCTCCGACCGAGGCCCCGACGAGCAGGCGAGCACCCGGCTTCACTGATGACATCGATCAATCATCACCCATGACCACCCAAATCGGTCAATCCCAGAGGCTGGTTTCCCCTGCGACCCGCGCGGTCGCCGCCTGCTGCGACGGGGAGGTCGGCCCCAGGGCCAGGGCCAGCCCGCCGAGCATCGCCCGCACGGCCGGCTGGGCCACGAACGAGGGAGAGCGCGGCAGCCCGAGCATGGCCAGGTGCCGCGGCGACATCGTCGACAGCGCCCCGAGCAGCAGCACTGCGTAGGGGCCCTGCGCCGCGAACGGCAGCGGCGGCTTGCGCACGAAGGCAGCGGTCGCGCGCGCCTCGGCGCTGCCGCGCAGGTCGGACTCGAAGGCCGCGAGCTGGTTGCGCAGCTCGGCCACCGAGCGCGGCGGGTCGACCACGCCCACGAGCTCGCCGGCCTTGGCCCACTCGCGCACATACGCATCGGGCCCGCCGGGGATCGGACCGCCCCACACCTCGTGCGCGGCCAGGAAGGAGTCGGTGAAGGCGATGTGCACCCAGCGCAGCAGCTCGGGGTCAGTGGCGTCGTAGGGATGTGAGACCCCATCGACCTCAAAGACCCCGTTGACCCGGCGGTGCATGCCGCGCACCCGCGCGCACTCGCGATCAGCCTGCGCCTTGTCGCCGAAGGTGACGACTGTGAGCCACTGCGTCGTGCCGGCCAGGCGCCCGAGGGCGTCCTCCTCGTAGCGCGAGTGCTGCATCACGCCGGTCAGGGCTGCCGGGTGCAGGGCCTGCATGAGCAGGGCCCGGATGCCCCCGACCAGGGTCGGCAGCCCGCCGTGCACGGCCCAGGCTGCGGATCCGGGGCCGAAGTAGCCCGCATCCGTGCCGTACTTCAGCTGCTCCACCCACTCAGGCGCCCCGGAGGGATCGCCCGACACGATGCGCCGGAAGCCCGAGGCCACGCGGTCGCGCACAAAGGCTGAGGCAGGCAGGGGGTTCATCCCCCTAGCCTGCCTCAGTTGAGTGGTGCCCTATGACGCTGCGGCTGTGAGATTGACCGGCAGGGTCAGCGTCGAGCCGTCGCGGATGATCGTCAGCTGCACACGATCGCCGGGGGCGAAGCTGCGCACCGTGACGATGAGCTGCGTGCCGTCGCTGATCGTCGTGCCGTTGACCTTGGTGATGACGTCGCCGACCTCGAGGCCAGCGGCCTCAGCAGCGCCGCCGCTGGTGAGCGAGCCGACCTTGGC
>JAQTXL010000093.1 GCA_028688835.1 Candidatus Nanopelagicales bacterium
CAACCTGTCCCCGCACGAGTTCGAAACCCTGCACACCGCCGCAACAGCTGCGGCATGATCACCCAACCGAAACTGTCCGGGAAACCGGGTCAGGCTCCATGGCGTGTGCGCCCCCGGGTAGGGAGTGAGTGGCTCAAATCCGTGGACACGCATATCGGCTTCCGCATCCAACGGATCGACAACCTTGCCGCCACAGTACTTGCAGGCCATCTTGACCCTGCGGAGATTCACATACCTCGGCGACACCTCGTGCCCGCAGGTCATGCAACGAGCCAACCACGGAGGGTCGGCACCGGGAAACGGTACGAGTGGCTCTAATCCACGAGCGCGCATCGCCGCTTCTGCTGCATCCGCATCCAGACGAAGTTTGCGCGGTCTTGCGGTGCATCCGTGTTGCGGCCGATGGCCGGCACGCACATCTGCGAGTCTGGCGAAGGTTTCCTCACCGCAGTCCAAGCATCTAACTCGCCACCGCCTAGTTGCACCGGGATACGGCTCGAGCGGCTCAGCGCGACCCAGCTCACGCAAGCTTTCGCCAGCTTCCGTTTCCGACAACCGCGCTGGCATACGCTCCCCCCGTCAGGCCAGCAGTGTAGATCTCGCAGCGTCGAAACAATTCGACATCCGAATACCACACGAAGGGGCGCGCACTTGACTTTCGATGCCCGGTGCGCGCCCCTTTGCGTCGTTCCGTGGGGACCTAGCCGGCGAGCTTGCCGGCCTTGCCGCTGTGGATGCCGACGCTCAGGACGGCGAGGGTGAATGAGGCGGCGTCCATCAGTGCGCGTGACTGCTCGAGGGGGTCGTCGGCGGCCTCTCGCAGATTCCGAGCGGCGTAGACGGCCGGCGCGGTCCGCACGTCCGTTTCGATCCCTTCGATACGGCCGAACACGTCGACGGTGATGGCGACCGAGACGGCTACGAAGTCGCCGGCGCCGAATTCGGCTCGGTGCCGTGCCGAGAACGCACCTGTGGCGTCCTGGCGCCAGTCGTGCTTGCCTTTGTGGCTACACCACTCCGGGCAGAACGCCTCGAGCTGTGTGATGCGCTCGACCGTGAGGGTTTCGTGTGTGCTGTTCATGATTCTTGCTCCATTCGGTTTTGAGGTGGGTTTCCGTGCCAAGGCGTGCCGGCGCTGGCCGGTGGCGCTCGACAGCGTCCGCGGGTCCCGAATGGCTGGGCGGTGAGACCGGCGCACAAATTGGCGCACTTTCGCCGGGAATGACGAATCCCCCCACAGATCGGCGAGGATCCGTGAGGGGAGACGAGTCGGGCTGGCGGGATTCGAACCCACGACCCCTTGACCCCCAGTCAAGTGCGCTACCAAGCTGCGCTACAGCCCGCCGCGCTCGCCAGCCTCGGTTGCCCGCTGCCGTGTTGCGCTCCGCAGAGTTTAGTGATGCGCCGATTCCGCGCTGCGGTGGGTCCGCCCACCGACAGGCTCACCGACCCAGGCCCGGGTGCATCATCCCCCGAGCACTGCCCGGCCAGTGCCGTGCCGGACCTGCGCCTACTTGCGCGAGCGCTTCTCGCGCACGCGCATGAGGATGCGGATCGGGGTGCCGTCGAAGCCGTACTCCTCACGCAGACGTCGCTCGATGAAGCGGCGGTAGCCGGACTCGAGGAAGCCGGTCGTGAACAGCGCGAACGTCGGCGGACTCACCGACACCTGGGCGCCGAACAGGATGCGCGGCTGCTTGCCACCGCGGATCGGGTGCGGGTTGGACTGCACGATCGAGCCGAGGAACTGGTTGAGGCGGCCGGTGGGCACCCGGGTCTCCCAGCCTGCGATCGCGCCCTCGAGGGCCGTCTCGAGCCGCTCGATGTGCCGACCGGTCTTGGCCGAGACGTTCACATGCGGAGCCCACGGCACCTGCACGAGGTCGCGGTCGATCTCGCGCTCGAGGTAGTGGCGACGCTCCTCGTCGGTGAGGTCCCACTTGTTGTAGGCGATGACGATGGCCCGGCCGGCCTCCTCGGCCATGGCGATGATGCGCACGTCCTGCTCGCTGATCGGCTGCGAGGCGTCGATGAGCACCAGGGCGACCTCGGCACGATCGAGGGCGGCCTGGGTGCGCAGGGTCGCGTAGTACTCATGGCCGCTGGCCTCCTTGGCGCGACGACGGATGCCCGCCGTGTCGACGAACCACCACCAGGAGTCCTTGAGCTTGACCAGCTCGTCAACCGGATCGACCGTCGTGCCGGCGACATCGTCGACCACGACGCGATCGGATCCTGCGATCGCGTTGAGCAGCGACGACTTGCCCACATTGGGCTTGCCGAGCAGCGCAACGCGACGCGGACCGGCGCCGCGCATCCGGCCCTGGCCCTCGGCCGGCAGGATGTTGACGATCGCATCGAGTAGGTCACCGGCCCCTCGACCGTGCTGCGCGGACACGGGGATGGGCTCGCCCAGCCCCAGGGACCACAGCGAGGCTGCTTCCATCTCGATGATGGCGTCGTCGGCCTTGTTGGCCACGAGGAGCACCGGCTTGCCCGAGCGGCGCAGCACCTCGACGACGGCCTCGTCGGTGTCGGTGGCGCCGACCGTGGCGTCGACCACGAAGGCGACCGCGTCCGCATCGTTGATGGCACGCTCGGCCTGGGCCGCGATCTGGGCTGCCATGCCCTTGACCTTGCGGTCCCAGCCGCCGGTATCGATCAAGATGAAGCGCTTGCCGTTCCAGTCGGCCTCATAGGTGACGCGGTCGCGCGTGACGCCGGGGATGTCCTCGACGACTGCCTCACGGCGGCCGATGATGCGATTGACCAGCGTCGACTTGCCGACGTTCGGGCGCCCGACGACGGCGAGGACCGGCCAGCCCTCCTGGCTGGTCTTGGCGGTCAGGTCAGCGAGATCCTCGTCGAACTCCCCGAACTCCGCGCGCGCCGCGGCCAGCGCCAGCTGCAGGGCTGCGTCGTCATCGGCCTCGAAGTCGGCCGATTCGGCCTCGATGATCTCGGGCAGGTCACCGGCATCCTCGTCTCCGTCGATGGAAATCCAGTTGTCGCTCATGCCCTGCCTGCTCTCGTTATCCGGACCGTGCGTCCGCCCGGGCCTGTCGCACCAGCTCGCGCAACTGCTGCACAGTCGCGAGCGCACAGGGGTCGCCCGAGGACGTGACTGTGATGGGTGCTTCGAACACGATACCGATGCGCGACCTGGGTCTCGGCGGGTCGGTCGCCACCTTGCCTCCGGCGCCCGTGATGGTGACCGGCTGCACGACCGCGCCCGATGCTGCCAGGAGCGGCCCCAGGAGCGAGGACTCCCCCAGGATCGCGACCGCCTCACCGCTGCGCAGGAGGGCGCAGGCAGCCGCATAGGCCGCGAATCCGTGCCCTTCGAGCGCGATATCGCCAGCCCATCCGGGGCTGTGCCCCATGAGGACCTCGGCCAGCGCTCCGGACACGATGGTGTGCACCGGCCGAGGGGTGACGACCTTGAGCACGGGGCCGGCCAGCAGCCCGTCGCCGTCGATCTGCAGGATCAGTGGGCCGCCTGCCGGCACCAGGCCTACGCCCTCGACCTCGAGGCGGTAGATGGCCCGCAGCGCCGGTCCGGTGAGATTGCGTGCGGTCGCCGCCCGCGAGAATCCGTTCATCGCGATGCTGCCCGAGCTCGAGCGATGACCTCCTCGATCACCTCATCGAGGGTCAGGTGCGACGTGTCGAGCTCCGCAGCATCCTTCGACTGGGTCAACGGGCTCGCGGCACGCGTGGAGTCGAGCTGGTCGCGTCGCTGCAGGGCCTCCTGCGTGGCCCGCACGGCATCCCCGGCAACCGGAGCGGAGCCGGCTTCCTCCTTGGCGCGCCGCTGCGCACGGATCTGGGGATCAGCGGTCAGGAAGATCTTGACCTGCGCATTGGGCAGGACCACCGTCGTGATGTCGCGGCCCTCCACCACGATCCCAGTGCCTGACTGGAGCGCAGCACGCGCCGCTTCACGCTGCCGGGCGACCAGGAGCTCACGAACCTTCGGCACCGCACTCACGGCACTCACCGCCGTCGTGACATCGGGCTCGCGGATCGCAGCGCTGACATCGGTGCCGTCGACCACGATCGTCGGGGCGTCGGGGTCGGTGCCGCTGGCGATGACTGGCGTGGGAGCGAAGGCCGCGACCGCTGCAGCATCGGCGGGATCGATGCCCGCATGGAGCACCGCCCAGGTCATGGCCCGGTACATCGCGCCGGTGTCGAGATAGTGCCAGCCCAGCAGTCGAGCAGTGCCGCGGCACACGCTGGACTTGCCTGCGCCGGCCGGGCCGTCGACGGCGATGATGATCGGGCTGACGCTGCTCATGCCTGGCCTCGCACGTCGAAGCCGCGAGCCGTGAGCGCGGCGACCAGCGGCTCGGCGGTCTCCGGCCGCACCGAGAGCTCCACGAGGCCGCTCGGACGCCCGAGCACATGCTCGATCCGCACGTCCTCGAGGTTGATCCGGGCCTCGCCGGCGGCCACGAACAGCCGCGCGAGCTCGCCGGGCTTGTCCTCGACCATCACGGCCACCTCGGCGAAGTCGAGGTCGGGGTTGCCGTGCTTGCCCGGGATCCGCGAGCGTCCCTTGGCACCGGCCTTCAGCGTCGCATCGATGATCTCGTCGTGGTCGATGTCGCCATTGGCGAGCTCCTGGAGTGCGTGCAGCACCTCCTGCAGCTCGTGGATCACGCCGGTGAGCACCACCGACACCGGGCCCGCGTTCTGCGTCAGGATGTCAACCCACAGCCCGCTGTCCGACGCGGCGATGCGGGTCATGTCGCGCAGCCCCTGGCCGGCGACCGCGATGGACTGCTCGTGTGCCGGCAGCAGCTGCGCGGCCAGGGCACTGGACAGCACCTGGGGCGTATGCGAGACCAGCGCCACGGCCTGGTCGTGCTCGGCTGCGCTCATGAGCACGGGCACCGCGCCGCACGTGGTGGCGAGCTGGCGCGCGCGTCCCTGGTGCGCCACGCCAGTCTCATCGGTCGAGGTCAGGATCCACAGGCGGTCGTCGAAGAGGTCCTTGCGCGCACCGGCGGCACCGGACACCTCACGGCCGGCCATCGGGTGCCCGCCCACCAGGCGTGCGGGATCGGCGCCGCGGGCGAGCGCCCGCTTGAGCACCGGCCCCTTGACCGAGGTGACGTCGGTGATGGTCGAGGTTGGGAACTCCTGCGAGGCCGCAGCCAGGACATCGGCCGCGAATCTCGGGGGCACGGCCACCGCGACCAGTGTCGGGGCATCGACCGGCGCGGCGCTCCCTGCTCCCCTGGCGATCGCGGTCGCCAGCTGCTCGGGGTCCACGTCGCGCAGGTGCACCTCGACGCCGGCCCGCACCAGCGCCAGCGCGATCGAGGTGCCGATCAGCCCCGCCCCGATGACGAGCACGGGCCCAGCCACAGCCCCCGTCTGCTGCGCGGTCACGACTTGACGTCCGGGCGCAGCACTTCGGCGCCCCGGATGTAGACGTGCTTGATCTCCTCGCGCGGACGATCGATGTCGGCGTGGATCATCACGCGCACACATCGCTCGAGCGCACCGACGACATCGATCTCCTGGGCGCACATGAGCGGCACATCGCTGAAGCCATGGACACGCGCGGCAGCAGCCGGGAAGCCGGAGTGCAGGTCAGGGGTGCACGTGAACAGCACGCTCACCAGATCGTCGGTCGTGATGGCGTTGCGCTCGAGGATCGCCGTGAGCATCTCCCCGACGGCATCCAGCATCTCCACGGCATCGTCCCGCTGGAGGCACACCGCTCCCCTGATCGCTCGCATCGGCAAAGACTACAGACCGACCGCGGTGTAAAGCGCGTGCAAGTCGGAGCCCGTGAGCTCGCGCACCTGCCCTGGACGCAGGTTGCCCAGGTGAAGCGGTCCGATGCGCGTGCGGACCAGATCGATGACCGGATGACCGACCTCGTCGAGGAGTCGCCGCACGATCCGGTTGCGACCCTCGTGGATCACGAGCTCGAGCATGCAGCGGTCCTGCGCCTGCTGCACGATGCGCACTGAGTCGACCTGCATCGGGCCGTCGTCGAGCTCGACCCCCTGCTTGAGCTGGCGCAGCGTCGTCTGCGACACCTGGCCGCTGACGGTGGCCAGGTAGGTCTTGTCGACGCCGTGCGACGGGTGCCCAACCCGGTTGGCGAGCTCGCCGTCATTGGTGAGCAGGAGCAGCCCCTCGGTGTCGGCGTCCAGCCGACCGATGTGGAACAGCCGCTCGCTGCGATCGGACACGAGATCGCCGACGCAGGCACGCCCCTGCTCGTCCTGCATCGTGGTGATCACGCCACGTGGCTTGTTCATCACGAGCACGACGTTGTCGGGTGCTGTCGGGATGCGCTGGCCGTCGACGTGCACCACAGCTGTTGCGGGGTCGATGCGCATGCCCTGCTCGGCGACGCGCTCGCCATTGACGCTCACCCGTCCCTGCTCGATCAGCTGCTCGCAGCGGCGTCGACTGCCGATGCCGGCCTGCGCGAGGACCTTTTGCAGCCGGACCTCGGTCTCGGGCATCAGTCGCCGAACGCGACGGAGTCGAGGACGTCCTCGAGATCGGCCAGATCAGGGAGGTGCTCGGCGAGCGGCGGCAGCTCGTCGAGCGAGGCGATGCCCAGCCGCTCGAGGAAGGTCGACGTGGTGCGGTACAGGATGGCGGCCGACTCAGGCTCGTGCCCGGCCTCCTCGATGAGCCCGCGTGAGACCAGCGTGCGGATGACGCCGTCGACGTTCACGCCGCGCACAGCGCTGACGCGTCCGCGCGTGACCGGCTGCCGGTAGGCGATGACTGCGAGCGTCTCGAGCGAGGCCTGCGTGAGGCGCGCCTGCTGCCCGTCGAGCACATAGCGCTCGACGAGCGGCGAGCACTCGGTGCGCGTGTAGTACCGCCAGCCGCCGGCGATCTCGCGCAGCTCGAACCCGCGCACGGCCTCGTCGTACTCCTGGGCGAGGGCGCGCACGGTGACCTCGACCTCGGCCGCCGGCTGGCGCGTGGCCTGGGCGAGATCGATCACGGACATGGGCTCATCGGCGAGGAGCAGCAGTGCCTCGATGGCGGCAGCCAGGCTTGGCGCGCCGAGCTCCTCGGCCTCGCCCAGGTCGTCGAGCTCCTCCTGCACCGCCACGGCCGGGTCCTCGTGCAGCCCCTGCTCCTGGTCGATCGCGTCAGCCATCGGTGCTCTCCTTCATCGCATCCTCGTCCTCAGTCATGTCGGTCGCGTCTGGGCCTTCGGCGGCCGTCAGCGCTGCCTGCGCATCGACCTCGCGCTCGACATCGAACTCGTCGGTCACCTCGATCTCGGATGCATCGTCGCCGGTCCAGCGGATGGTGAGATCGCCGAGCGGGGTGATCTGCTCGAAGGCGATCACCGCCTCGCGGTAGAGCTCGAGCAGGGCCAGGAAGCGACCCACGACGAGCAGCGTCGTGTCGCAGTCGGCGATGAGCGCCCGGAAGGTGCTCGTGCGATGGCGACGGAGCCGATCGACGATGATCATGGCCTGCTCGCGCACGTTGACGCGCTGCACATGCGCGTGCGCAGTGCTGACCTCCTCGATGGGCTTGGGCGCCAGCGCGCGCGCGGCCAGTGCAGCGAACTGGTCTGGCCCAAGACCCAGCAGCACCTCAGGCAGCAGGGCCGCGAACTGCGGCTCCAGCCCGACGGTGCGCGGGAACCGCTTGTTCGCGTGCGCCATGCGGTCGGCGAAGATCGAGGAGACCTCCTTGTAGGCGCGGTACTGCAGCAGCCGGGCGAACAGCAGGTCGCGCGCCTCGAGCAGCGCCAGGTCCTCCTCGTCGTCGACCTCGCCGCTGGGCAGCAGCCGCGCCGCCTTGAGGTCGAGCAGCGTGGCTGCGACGACCAGGAAGCTGCTGGTCTCGTCGAGATCCCAGGACTTGCCCTGGGCGCGGATGTAGGAGATGAACTCGTCGGTGACGGTGTGCAGCGCGAGCTCGGTGACCTCGAGCTTGTGCTTGGAGATCAGCGTCAGCAGCAGGTCGAAGGGACCCTCGAAGTCGCCGACGCGGACGGAGAAGCTCTCGGGTGCGGCAGGCGCCGCT
>JAQTXL010000094.1 GCA_028688835.1 Candidatus Nanopelagicales bacterium
GGTTCAGGGGCCATCACGTGCCCCCGTTGAGCAGCCGGACGGGCGCACCCGCGACCCATGCGAGGACGTCGTCGATCGCATCGGCGTACATGCGCGCATAGGTGCTGGCGGACACATACCCGATGTGCGGGGTCAGCACTGTGTTCGGCGCAGTGAGCAGCGGGTGTCCCGGCGGCAGCGGCTCGACGTCGTAGACATCGAGTGCCGCGCCTGCGATCCGGCCCTCGTGCAGGGCGGCGACGAGTGCTGCCTCGTCGACGATCGGGCCGCGCGAAGTGTTGACGAGCAGACCGTTCGGGCCCAGCAGGTCGAGCTCCTGTGTGCCGACCAGGCCCACGGTCCGCGGCGACTCGCGGACGTGGATAGACACGATGTCCGACCGAGCGAAGAGGTCGTGCTTGGTCACCAGCTCGGCACCGTGCTCCTGTACGCGTGCGGGCGTGAGATTCTCGCTCCACGCGATCACGTGCATGTCGAATGCGTGTCCGAAGGCGGCCACGCTCGACCCGATGCGCCCCAGGCCCAGGAGCCCCAACGTGCTGCCGGCAAGCTCGCGACCCAGCGTCGTCTGCCAGCTGCCGGCTCGAACGCCTGCGTCCTCGGTCGGGATGTGACGGGCCAGGGCCATGATGAGGGCCCACACGAGCTCCTGTGTGGCAGTGCCGCCGATCGCTGTGCCGCACACGTCGATGCCGAGCAGTCGCGCATGCTGCACGTCGATGGAGGCATTGGCCATGCCGGTCGTGATGAGCAGCCTGAGGTCGGGCAGACGATCGAGGACGCCAGCGCTGAAGGCAGTCCGCTCTCGCATGGCGATGATCACCGGGAAACCGGCGAGCCGCAGCGCAAGCTGGTCGGGGTCCCCCACATGGTCCGCGAACACCACGATATCGGCGATCCCGGCCAGGACGCCGAAGTCCGCGCTGCCCAGAGCCGCATGCTGGTAGTCGTCGAGCACCGCGATGCGCAGCCGTGCGGATGGGGTGGGAGGCGACGACATCAGTCGCCCAGGGCGTCGCGGCGATGGATCGCTGCCTGCCCGACGGCGTCGCTCAGCAACTGCAGCACAGGCCAGGAGTCCTCGTCCGTGAAGTCGACCTCGGCCGCCCCAGGGTGCCAGCCATCGGCCGAGACCAGGGTCCGATAGGTGCGTGCGACCGGCAGGGCGATCGGGAAGACGCCGTCGCCGTCGGTGTGCGCCCAGTCGATGACAGCGCCGGCATCGTCGAGCACGCTCACGAGTGCACCAGCGATCGCGATGCCGTCAGTGTCGGTCACGCGCCCGTGGCGGGTCATGTCGTGCCTGCGTCCGTGGCCCTTGGCCTCGGTGTCATCGAGGAGTGCGACAGGCACCTGCGCCTCCAGCTCCGCCTCGACTCCCCCGGCATCGAAGAGCGGGCGGTTGACAGGGATGGTCAGCGCGAGACCTGCACCGATCAGTGCCAGCACGCCTCCCATGATGAAGATGCCGGTGAAGGCCTGCTCTGATGGGAACACCCGATCACCGACCACGATGGTCGAGCCGGCGAGCAGGGCTGCGACTGCCGCGCTGGCCAGGGCGGCACCCGCAGCGCGGGCCAGGGTGTTGATGCCGTTCGCTGCTGCGGTCTGCGTGATGGGCACTGCTGCCATGAGCAGGGTCGGCAGTGCTCCGAAGGCGATCGCCGTGCCGACGGACACGATGATGGCCGCGAGCACGATCGAGACCAGGGAGCTGGAGAACGGCAGGCGGAACAGGTACCCGCCAGCCATGACCAGGGCGCCCACGCACAGGGTGATGCGGGCGCCGAACCGGTGGGTGATGCGTGCGGATGCGGGCGCGATGAGCAGCGACATCAGTGCTGCGGGCACCAGCAGCAGGCCAGCGAACGCGGGCGTCAGCCCGAACGCGTAGCCCGTGGTGGTGGGCAGCTGCAGCAGCTGCAGCGTGGTCAGCGTGTTCATGTACATCACCGCGCCCATGAGCACAGCCGTCACATGCGTCATGAGCACAGGCCGGTTGACCGTGGTGCGGATGTCGACGAGAGGATCGTTGATGCGGCGCTCCCAGGGCACCCACAGCACGAAGATGAGCAGCGAGGCCCCGAAGGTGCCCAGGGTCATCTGGCTCCCCCACCCCCAGGTGCCGCCCTTGGTGATGCCCAGCAGCAGCAGGAACAGGGCGGCCGAGAGCATCACGGCGCCGACGAAGTCGAACCGGCCTCCGGTGCGGACATCGGAATCGGGGATGACGAGCACGACGGCCACGATCAGGCCGGCTGCCAGCACCGCAGACAGCCAGAACACGGACTCCCAGCCGAACAGGCCGAACATGACGCCGGCCATCGGCAGCCCGAAGGCACCGCCGATCCCGAGTGTCGCGCTGAGCAGCGCCAGCGAGGGATTGAGGCGCTCGGACGGCAGCGCATCGCGCATGATGCTCATGCCGATCGCGATGACCGCACTCGCGGTCCCCTGGAAGGCCCGCCCGATCACCAGCGTCCACAGCGACGTGCTCGCCACGGCGAGCAGCGAGCCGAAGAGCAGCATGCCCAGGCTCACCAGCATCATGCGCTTCTTGCCGTACATGTCGGCCAGGCGCGTCAGCGACGGTGTCGCGATGGCGCCGGCGAGCAGTGTCGCCGTGACCAGCCACGACACGTCCTCGACGCTCACGCCCAGGATCGCCGGCAGGTCGGTGAGCAGCGGGATCAGGATCGACTGCATCACCGACACGGTCGCCCCGCCGATGCACAGGACGGCCACGATCGCCGCGGGCGGCATCGCCGTCATCCTGCGCGTCATGAGGCCTCCTGTGGCCCGTGCCCGGTGCCGTGGTGAACAGATGTTCACAGTACCGCCGGCCGGCCGCGGGCACGCAGGAACGGCCCGGTTCGGTCTGGCGCGGTCCACGCTGAGCGCCTACTGTGCTCAACAGCGCATGGCAGATGCTCGAAGGAGGAACTGTGGCCGAGATGACGACATTCGAGTGGGATCGCCAGGCACACCCCGAGCTGCCGATCTGGATGCACGAGCGCAATCGCGAGGGCTGGTTCGTCTCCGGTATGCCCATGCCCACGGAGCGCGGCACCCTGCTGTTCTCCTTCATCAAGGAGGACGTCACCATGCTGCGACCGCCGAGCGGCTAGGCGATGACCCGCCGTCGCCCTGAACGAAGGCCGCTGCGCGCGTCGCGCGTCGTGACCGCCTGCGGATCGCTCGTGCTGGCATGGGTGCTCGGCTCCTGGCTGCTCCACGTGAATCTCGGCGACGCGACAGGATCGTGGGCTGGCGCCGCTGCGCCTGGACCCACGGGCGCGAGTGCACGCGAGGAGCTCCTCCCCCAGCGGCTCTCGTCGGCAGAGCGCCTGCGCATGCTCGAGCTTCGGGCGCACACGATCGTCAGCCTGCGGGCACGCTGACCATGGATCAGTCAGCCTCGTCGGGCTCGGCCTGCCCTGCCTGGAGCAGGAAGCGGTCGACTGCCTCCGCGGCCCATTCGGGTTCGACGTCGGCGCCCTCGAAGTCCGCAGCAGGACGCACGGCGCCCGGTGGGAACCACATCTCGGCCTGATGCCCGTTGATGGTGAGGCGCACGAGGATCCGCCGAACGTTGAGGTCCTTGTCGGTGAACCACTGCACAGCAAGGCCCGCGTAGATGCTGCCGTGCAGCCTCACCAGCACGCGCTCCGGCTCCATCGCCCTATCGAAGCACTTCACGCGACTGATCGCGTGCAGCTCGGGCAGGAGGCACATCACGAGCCCAGGCGCCGGGTTCCCTGCAGGCCGGGTGCCGCCGCTCAGCCTGCGGACTGCATCCGCTGGGAGGTCGAGCGCCCGGCGTACGTGCCCAGATCGAGCAGGAGGCCGAGGACGACGACGAGCCAGCCGATCCCGGTGACCCCGCCCACCAGCGACCACGCGGCGCAGTACGCGAGCGTCGTCCATGGCAGCAGCAGGAATCCCAGGAGCGGGACGAGGAAGCTGCCCGAGAACGCATCGGTGACGCGCGGGGTGAAGATCCAGGCGTAGAGCAGTGCGAGCCTGGGGCCGAGGAGCCCGAGGACCAGCAGGAAGCAGCTCATGGCGGCAGCGTAGGGCAGGTCGTGCCCGGCATGGGTGCTCGAATGATCACGGGCAGGTGCCCTGTGCTGCCCGGACGGTCAGCGACCGCGGGCCTGAGCCCTGCGCCGGTACATGTCGATGTCGGCTGCGGACACCAGCGCATCGAGCGTGCTGTGACCCAGGTCAGTGGTTGCCGTTCCCGCAGTGACCGTGCCCGGCCACTGCGCGGCACTGATCCCGCTGCTCGTCAGCGCGGCATCGATGCGCGCAGTGATCTCGTCGGCGTCCCACCTGCTGCCGATGCTCAGGACGACGAACTCGTCGCCGCCCCATCGGGCCACGAGGTCGTCCGCACGCACCACCGAGCCGATGGCATTGGCGGTGGCCCTGATGACCTGGTCGCCGAACTCATGGCCGTGCTGGTCGTTCGCGGCCTTGAGTCCGTCGACGTCGATGAAGGTCGCGCAGACGACCATCTCGTGCCGTCGGCTCCACGCGACGAGCTGCTCTGCCCGGGCTGACAGGCCCCGGCGGTTGAGCAGCCCGGTCATCGCATCGACGGTCGACATGGCGCGCTCGTGCGCGATCGCGCTCGCCAGGGCATCGATGCTCGAGATGCGCATCGCGAGGAGGACGAAGTCGATGAGCAGCGCCGCAACCACGACGAGCACCCATTCGAGGAAGGCATCCTCGCCGAAGTGCGACGCCGCGATGCCGCAGCAGACGGCGATCGGGATCGCAGCGGCAGCGGCGGCTCGGTAGCTCAGCGTCACCGGCCCGTAGGAGACGATGACGAGCAGCGCGTACGCCAGGCCCGTCGGTGACTGGTACGCGGCCTCCTGGAATGTCAGGGCTGCGACCAGCATCGTCGCGACTGCAGCGGTGAGCCACGGGACGACAGCAGCCGGCACCCAGGCGCGACCCCCCACGGCCGCGACGACGGCCAGGACGACGGCGGACAGCGCCACCGGAAGGTTCTCGCTGAAGGAGGCATAGGCCCCGACGGTCGAGTTCAGGAGCACCAGGAATGCCGTGACGATCGCCATGGCCCACGCGATCCTGGGCAGTTCACGGTGCGCCGTCGCGCAGCGCAATGCGGTGCGCTCGGCCAGGCGCAGCGGCGCCTGCGTGCGCGACTGGTCGAACAGCGACAAGGGTCCCCCGAACTGCGACTGGTGAGCGTCGAATCCTGCCACACGGGGGGCCACGACGCCGGACGCAGCCGACGGCGCCGGGGCCAACGATGAACTTGGACGAATCCCCCGTGACCTGCGGCAATTCGCGTTATGTTGCCCCAATTCCCGGCGCCAGGCCGTTGGCGTCGAGCGCGAAGAAGTGAGGTCTGACATGTCGTACTCGATCGGCAAGCTCTTCCACATCATCCACATCTCCGATGATCTTGCGGAGCTCGACGCCTGGTACGACGACGTGTTCAGCCCGACGCGCGGCATCATGGACGCTGGCTACTCGCCCATCGAGAAGCGCGACGCCTCGCTCATCGTGATCGGCGACGCGATCATCGAGCCCATGGCCGAGAGCGACATCGAGGGCTCCGAGCTCATGCCGGTTGGCCGCTTCTACTCGCGCTTCGGCCGCCACTGGCATTCGCTGGCCTGGTACATCGACGATGTCGGTGCCTGCTGGGAGAGCATGACCAGCCAGAACATCCGCGTCGTGACCGATGGCGGCGTTCCGCTGCCGGAACGCCCCACCGACGGCTCGCTCTTCACGCATCCGCGCGACACGCACACCCAGCTCGAGTTCTACCCGCATGTCATGCCGGTCGACCCGCGCTACGCCGACGACTTCGACGCCTTCGCGTGGGAGCAGCACCCGCTCGGCCTGCGTCGCCTGTCCTACGCGACGGTCGTCGTGGCCGACCTCGAGCAGGCCACCAAGACCTTCACTGAGGGTCTGCCCGGAACCCTGATCCACGAATCGACCTCCGACCTCACTGGAACGCGCAATGTCTACGTTGCCGTCGGTGAGACCACGGTGGTCGAGCTCGCCCTGCCGCTTGAGCCCGACTCGCTGGCGGGACGCGATCTCGCTGCCAACGGCGATATGTGCCACGCCGTCACGTGGCAGGTGCTCGACCTCGATCGCGCCGCCGACTACCTCGCCACCAAGGGCATCCGCGTCATCGGCCGCGATGCGACCACGATCCTCACGGATCCTGACGACACCTTCGGTGCGCCCATGCGGTTCACCACGGTGGCCATCCCCGGAGACCCTCGCGACTGAGCAGCCCGCACCCAGCCCGACCGAGCCGACAGATGGTGAGCACCTCCACGCATGACTGACGCGCCCAGCACCCTCGATGTGCTCATGGACATCCGCCCGCACGCTGATGGCTATGAGGCGCAGACCACGCCCACCCCGCATGGCGGGATCTTCGGCGCCTTCCTGCTCTTCCAGCAGGTGCTGATCGCGGAACGGGCTGTGCCCGGCAAGCGCGTGATCACGATCCAGACGGTGTTCGCCAACAGCGGCGCGAGCGGGCAGCCCTGCCAGGTGAGCATCGACACGCTCCAGAACGGCCGGTCATTCGCCTTCCTGACGCTGACCTTCCGTCAGGGCGATCTCATCGTCACGAGGGCCGAGATCATGCTCACCGTCGACGAGGCCGACTACGTGCACCACCGCAACACGCCGCCCGCTCCGGCTGGGGCGCGCGAGTGGCCTGAGGGCTCCATGGGGCTGTGGCCCGGAGCCGTCGATCGATGGCCCGGCTCGAGCCTCGATGAGCTCGCGCTGCGCTTCAGCCTCGCCGAGCAGCCCGACGCCTCGGTGAGCCGTGCGCTCGTCGCGCTCGCGACGGAGCCGGCGGTCATGGCCTCGCTCACGGGGTTCATGACGCTCAAGGCAGCCTCTCCTGGCCGCATGGCCGGCAATGTGCTGACGCAGACCATCACGCTGCTGGAGCCCGCGGACCTTGTCGCCGGAGTCATCGTCGGATCGACTGCGCGCTACGCCGGTCAGGGTCGCGTGCACGGCGATGGCCGGGTGCTGTCAGTCGACGGCAACCTGCTCGGCACCTTCGCCACCACTGGCGTCCTGCGCGAACCGCGCTGACGCCCGGGTGCCGCTACGCCTGAGGCGTGCTGGGAGTGTCGCCGTCGCCCGAGCCTGACGCGTCAGGAGCATCGCCGGCCTGGAGCTCAGGCATGGCTGGAGCCGCCTCGACTGCTGGAGCAGCGGCCTCGATGGCCGGTGCTGCCCCAGCTTCCAGGGCAGCTGCATCCTCGTTCGCCGCTGACGTCGCGGCACCAGCACTGCCGCGTCGCAGCACCAGCACGAGGGCCGCGACGACGATCACGGCGAGCAGGCCCAGGCCCAGGTAGATCAGCCACATGATCGATGCCCCCGTGGCCACGACACCCGTGACCGTGACGTCGATGGGCTCACTGATATCGGAGGACACCACCACAGTGCTCGTGCCCGTCTGCGACGCGTGCTCACCGGTGACTGCCGTGATTGCACCAGGGAAGGTGATGTTCACGGTCGCCGTGCCCAGCCCCATGTCGGTCGGCAGGCTCGTCATGCCCGCACTGGCATTGGACACCAGGTGCAGCGTCGCGGAGTCGCCCTCAGTGGTGAGCGACCAGTCCTTGCTGATGTCGGACACCTCGAGGTTGCTGAACGCGCAGTTGAGCGCGAGGCTGTCATCGGTCTCGGTCGCCGCGCAGTTGGACACGACCTCGGCCTCCGTCTGCGAGCTGAGCTCGCCGGACTTGATCTTGGAGTCGAGATCGGCTGCCGAGCTGATGCCGAGCACCTTCGCGGCCTGCTTGTTCACCTCGAGCACCAGGCTTCCCGAGACCGTACTGTCAGGATTGACGCTGACGGTGTAGGTCACATCGACGCCCCCC
>JAQTXL010000095.1 GCA_028688835.1 Candidatus Nanopelagicales bacterium
CCTGGCCCTGCTGCTGGTCGGGGTCACGAACTCAGCCCGCGCCGGTGAGACCGCGGCCGATGGCAGCACGGCAGTTCCGGGAGCGAGCGAGGATCCCTCCACGCCGCCCACGCAGCCCCCGACGGGATCGCTGTCGGACATCAGGAACGTCGTGCTGCTGCTCGCCGACGACCTCGACTGGGCTGCCTTCAACCAGGTGCCGCGCCTGGCAGCGCTCAAGCAGGAGGGCACCACCCTCACGGACTTCGTCGTCACCGACTCCCTGTGCTGCCCGTCGCGCACCTCGCTCATGCGTGCCCAGTTCGTCCACAACCACCGGGTGCTCTCGAATGTGCCCAAGACCGGCGGCGGCTGGGAGCGGTTCTACGGGCGCAGCCTGGAGCGCAACTGCCTGCCGACGTGGCTCAATGACGCCGGCATCGACACCTCGCTCATCGGCAAGTACCTCAACGGGTTCCCCACCGGCGCCCCGTCGGAGACCTACATCCCGCCCGGCTGGGACTCCTTCGTCTCCTCGACCTCGAAGAACCAGGCCTACCAGGGGTACGACTACACGCTCAATGAGAACGGGACGCTGAAGTCCTACGGCCATGCCACCAAGGACTTCCTCAATGACGTGCTCACGGCGGCGGCGGTCCGGACCATCGCCCAGGTGAAGACGCCGTTCTTCCTCGAGCTCGCCACCTACAACCCGCACACGCCGGCCCCGGTCGCCGACCGCCACGCCACCACGCATGCCACCGACACGGTCCCGCGCGACGCTGCCTTCAATGCTGTCGGCACGGACGAGGTCCCCTGGCTGAGCGAGCGGCCGGTGCTGCGCCCCGACCAGATCGAGCGGTTCGACCGGCTCTGGCGCAAGCGCCTGCGGTCCACCGAGTCCGTCGCTGACTCCTACGACGCGATCAAGGCCCAGCTCAAGGCGACCGGCCACGACCGCGACACGCTCGTCATCGTCACCTCCGACAACGGCTATCACGCGGGCACGCACCGGCTCACGACCGGCAAGCAGACGGCCTTCCACGAGGATGCTGTCGTCCCGGCCGTGTTCATCGGCCCTGGCATCGCCAAGGGCGCGGTCATCGACCAGGTCACCTCGATGGTCGATCTCGGTCCGACGATCGCTGCGCTGCAGGGCGCTCGGGTCCCCGGCTTCGTCGACGGGCGCAGCCTGCTGCCGCTGCTGAGCGGCCAGGCCGATGCGCCGTGGCGCACGGCGACCCTCACTGAGAGCCTGGCGCGCACGGCACCGGGCGACCCCGACTACTCGCCGCTGGCGCCGCCGCCGTTCCACGCCCTGCGCAGCCCCAAGTGGCTCTACGTGAAGTACCGCACCGGCGATGTCGAGCTCTACGACCTCGTGACCGATCCTGACGAGCTGCACAACGTCATCGGATCGACCAATCCTGGGATCGTGGCCCAGCTGGCCGCACAGCTCGAGGCGATGATGCGCTGCACGGGCGAGTCGTGCCGCGTCGCCGACAGCATGCCGAACGGCACGTCGATCCTGCCGGTGCCCACCTCGTCGCCGAGCGCCTCGCCCACGCCGAGTGATGACGGCAGTGCGACGCCAGCGCCTACGGCACCATCACCGTCGTGATGACCCGACGAGCCGCCTGACCGTCGTCGAAGGCGCAGAAGCGCTCGCGGAACCTCGCGAGCCGCGCCCGGCTCTCCGGCGCTTCATATGACCGCTGCTCGAAGATCGAGTTGAGCTGGGCCTGCGTGGTGGCGACAGCCCCCGGCGGGCTGGCGAGCAGGTCGAAGTAGGTGCCGCGCGCCTCCTGGTAGGCCTCCCAGTCGTCGGCGTAGATGACGATCGGCCGGTCGAGCACCGCGTAGTCGAACATGACCGAGGAGTAGTCGGTGATGAGCACATCGGCTGCCAGGTAGCAGTCGATGATCGACGGGAACGCTGAGCCGTCGATCACCCTGCCCGAGGCGACCAGCTCCTTGACCTTCGGTCCGAGCGTGGTGGTGTGGTGCGCGCGCAGGATGAACACCACGTCATGCGGCACGTGCGCGATCAGGGCATCGAAGTCGATCCGCAGCGAGGTGTCCCCCTCGACATCGCGGTAGGTGGGCGCGTAGAGCACGGCGGTCTGGCCCGGACGCACGCCGATGAGCGCGCGGCTCCGCTCGATGTCGGCCGCAGCGGCATTGACGAGCACGTCGTTGCGCGGGTACCCGAACTCCAGCCACTGGTAGGAGCAGGGATAGGCGTGGCTCCAGCGCTCCGTTGAGTAGGCGTTCGAGCTCAGCGCGAAGTCCCAGTTGTCACTGCGGCGCAGGAGGTCGGCGAACTCCTGACGGCTGCGCGAGGGATCCAGGCTCACGACCTGGTCCCCCTTGCGCGGCGCCTTGCGCTTGGGGTCGATCGCGGTGCTCGCGACCGCGTGGTTCATGACGTCGAGCCCGACATGCTTGAGCGGCGTGCCGTGCATGGTCTGGATGACGACCTGGCCGGGACGCTTGACGAAGGCGCCGGGGAAGTTCACGTTGTTGACGAAGTACTTGGCGCGGGCGAACACCGCCCACTGCCGCAGCGTGTTCGGCGCGACATGGTCGACGCCGGCAGGCAGCTTGCCCAGCTGGTCCTTCTCGATGACCCACACCGCACGAAGGTGGGGCGCAGCCTCGGGCAGCGCCTCGAAGATCGCCCGCGGGTTGCACCCGAAGCCGGTGCCCCAGTACTCCGAGAACACGACGAGATCGTCCTTGATCGGCAGCATCCGGAAGAAGCCGTACCAGAGCCTGCCCACAGCGCGCACCTTGCGGACGGTGCGCCGCACCGGCCAGTAGATGCTGCCGACGAACCTGCGCACGGGCGCGCGCCTGCTATCGACCCAGTTGTAGATCGCGAAGGCGCGGTAGGAGCCGCGGCGGAAGAGCTGGCCGCGCACATCGCTCGGCAGATTGCGCGCGTGGTCGTCGGCGGACGCCGGGAAGTGACGTCGTGCTGCGAGGGTCGCCTGGGCGAAGAACGGCCTGCGCTCGGACTTCGCGATGCGCCCGCGGTGACGGATGATCGTCACGAAGTGATTGATCATGATGTCGTACAGGTGCTTGCGCAGGCCGTCGCTCACGCCTCGCCGGTCGAGCTCTGCGAAGACGAGGTCGTACTGCGCGAACACGTCGAAGTGGCGCGGGCTGGGCGTGCCCAGGATGTTGCCGCCTGAGCGGCGCTGCCGGTAGAGCAGCACCACCCGATTGAGCGTCACGGCGCGCGTGGCATTCAGCAGCACGGTGTACGTGAACGAGATGTCCTCGTAGAGCCCCGTCTGGAAGCCGACGCCGAGCTCCACCAGGAAGTCGCGGCGATAGGCCTTGTTGCAGGCGATCGGCAGCAGGTTGAACAGGCGGCGATGATCGCGCGGGGCGAAGGTGCCGACCGAGAGCCGCGCAAGCTGCTCGGCGCCCCAGCTCACGGCCTCTCGGCCGTCCCACCACACGCGCGAGTAGTTGTAGATGAGGACCTCGGGCAGGTCGTTGGCCCGCAGCTTCTCGGCGATCGCACGCAGCGAGCCGGGGGCGAAGGTGTCGTCCCCGTCGAGGAACAGCACGTACTCACCGGATGCGGCGGCCAGGCCGGCGTTGCGGGCATGGCCCAGGCCCACGTTGTGCTCGAGATGCAGCGGTCTGATCCGCGCATCGCCCTGCGCCAGCTCCTCGGCGATGTCGCCGCTGTGGTCGGGGGAGCAGTCGTCGACGACGATGATCTCGAAGTCCTCGAAGTCCTGGTCGATCACCGACAGCAGGCACTCACGCACATACGACTGCACGTTGTAGACCGGCACGATGATGGAGAGGAACGCCATGAGGATCGAGGATAGGCCTTCGGCTCGGGCCGCTCCCCCGCACGAAACTCGCAAGGCCGGAAATCGGCGCTGGTATAGGGTCTGCGAGTGAATTCAGGCGCGACAGACTGCATGAACCCCGTCCTCGTCGGCGGCACCGGGCGCAGCGGATCGACCATCCTCGGCCAGATCCTGGGCCAGCACAGCGACCTCATGCTGACCGATCCACCCGAGATCCGGTTCCTGGCCAATGACCACGGCGTCGCCGAGGCCCTGACCCGGGCTGGCAAGCCATGGCTGCGGCGTCGGCGCTCGCGTTCGACCCCGCAGTTCTGCCTCGAGCGCACCAAGACCCTGTGGTTCTGGCGCGCGGCCAAGATCGGCCTGCACACCTCGATCACCATCGAGGAGCTCGACGCACTCGGCCAGGCCTACCTCGCCGAGTTCGGTCGCGACCCGGTCAAGGCCTCCCAGGAGTTCACCTACGCCATCATGCGCAAGGTCGCCCGCGACGCCGGGGCACGCCGGTGGGTCGACACCACGCCGGCCAATGCGCGGATCTCCGAGCAGATCGAGCCCATCTACCCCGATTCGCAGGTCATCGCCATGATCCGCGACGGTCGCGACGTCGCCGCCTCCTTCGTGGCCCAGACCTTCGGCCCCAACGAGATCTTCGCCTCGCTGGCCCAGTGGGAGAAGCGCTCCCTGCTCATCCATCAGGCCACCCTCGCCAGCAGGCCGGGTCGGTGCATCGTGGTCGACATGCTCGATCTGGTCGATCGCGAGCGCGACGCGACCCTCACGCGCATCTGCGACTTCCTCAACGTGCCCGTCGACCCCGGCATGAAGGCCTGGTTCGACGAGACGGTCAATGCTGAGAACGCCCACGTCGGACGCTGGCGCACCCAGTTCGATGCCGACACCACCAAGGAGATCGACCGTGTCTACGGCGAGATGGTGGCCCGGCTGTCGGCGCAGGGCGTCCAGATCCCCCTTGAGTCCTGACAGTCCCCTGCTCCCAGCCATGCCCAGACGCACGGACGGCCCCGTTCCTCCTAGAGTGGGCGGCATCATGATCACGTTCGGTACGCCATGAGCCGCGCTGCAGCGACCCAGGATCGCCCGAAGCAGGTCTACCTGCCGCATCGCGCCGGCCTGCCCCGCCTGACCACCTACGTCGCGACCCTGTGGTCCCGGCGGCACTTCGCCGCCGAGCTGTCCTCGGCCACCATGCGTGCGGCACACACGAACACCTTCTTCGGCCAGTTCTGGCTGGTCATCAGCCCTGCCCTGAACGCCGCGGTCTACTTCATGCTCGTCAATGTCATCCGCGGCGGCAGCGCCGGGCCCGACTTCTTCATGCACCTGCTCGCTGGCCTGTTCGCCTTCACCTTCATCCAGACGGTGGTCACGAACGGCGCCGACTCGGTGGTCAAGGGCGGCAACCTGGTGCTGAACACCGCCTTCCCGCTGCTGCTGCTGCCGTTCTCGGCCCTGCGCACGGCGTTCCTGCGCTTCCTGCCCACGATGGGCATCCTCCTGGCGTTCTTCGTGTACTTCGACTACTTCGGCCCGCACTCGGACTCCTGCGACGCGATCACCGGCGCCTGCAGCCCGCTCAACACCATCCACTTCAGCCCGGTGCAGTTCCTGGCGATCCCCGCCTTCGCCCTGCTGTTCGTGTTCGCCATGGGCCTGTCGGCCCTCATGGCCACGCTCCAGGTGTACTTCCGCGACACCTCGCAGCTGCTGCCCTACGCGACCCGCATCTGGCTCTACCTCTCGCCAGTGCTCTACTACGCCGACCAGATGCAGCCCTGGATGCTCAAGCTCGAGGTGCTCAATCCGCTCTTCCCCATGCTCACGGTCTGGACCGACACCCTGATCCGCGGCGTGATGCCGTCGACGGCCATGTGGCTGGGCTCATGCGCGTGGGCGCTGGGCTCGCTGCTGGTCGGCACCTTCTGGTTCATCTCACGTGAGCGCGAGTTCGCGGTGCGGATCTGATGCAGGCGATGGAGGAGGTGCGCGATGAGTCACGATGAGGACGAGATGGTCATCCCCCAGCTCGCAGATCGGGTGATCTCCGAGGAGATCGCGGTGTCGGTCAGCGACCTCGATGTCACCTACCGGACCACGCTCGAGAAGCGACCGACGCTCAAGCAGGCGATCGTGCGCATGGGCCGGGGCAAGCGCTCCGTGCGCACGATCGAGGCGCTCAAGGACGTCACCTTCGAGGTCCCCCGCGGCACGGTCCTGGGCATCGTCGGCCACAACGGCGCCGGCAAGAGCACGCTCATGCGCACCATCGCCGGCATCGTGCCCCCGACCCGCGGCCGCGTCGAGGTCACCGGGCGCACCAGCACGCTCCTGTCGCTTGGCGTGGGCTTCAACCGGGCGCTCACCGGCCGCGAGAACATCGTCCTCGGCGGGCTGGCAGCAGGCCTCACCAAGGAGGAGCTCGACGAGCGCTACGAGCAGATCGCGGACTTCGCCGACATCGGCGACTTCATCGACATGCCCATGCGCTCGTACTCGTCGGGCATGGGTGCCCGCCTGGCCTTCAGCGTCGCCGTGCACCTGGATCCCGACATCCTGCTCATCGACGAGGCCCTTTCGACCGGCGACGCCGTGTTCAAGGAGAAGGCCGCCCAGCGCATGCAGGAGCTCGTCGACAACTCGAGCACGATGCTGCTGATCTCGCATGCACTGCGCACGATCATCAACATGTCGACCGAGGTCATCTGGCTCGACCACGGCAAGCTCATGATGCAGGGCGATCCCGAGGAGGTCGTCGATGCCTACACGGAGTTCGTGCATGTGAAGAAGACCACCGCAGCCATGAACGACATGTGACGGCTGCTACTCCTCCACCGTCTCGACCGTCTGCGGCAGGAACAGCCGCGCGAGCACCACGCCAGCACCGGTGATCACCGCTCCCAGGAGCAGCGCCCACGTCATGCCCGACACGAAGGCCTCACCGGCGACCTGTCGGTAGATCGAGCCCACGCCCTCGGGGATGCGGGCCACCTCGATCGATGCTGCTGCCAGTGACTCACGGGCTGCCTCGACGGCACCCGCAGGCAGGAGCGTGATGCGATCCCCCGCTGCGGTGATGGCCTCCTCGATGTGCTGGCGGTAGGTGATCGACATCGTCGCGCCGAGGATCGCCACACCGAAGGATCCGCCGAGCTCGCCCATCGCGTCGTTGACCGCTGACCCCATCCCCGACCGCTCCGTCGGCACGCTGGCCAGGACGCCGTTGGTCGCCTGCGGCAGGGTCAGGCCCAGGCCGATGCCGACGACCCCGAACGTGATCCCGACATAGGCATACGCCGTCGTCGTCGACAGGTAGCTGAACGCGATCATGCCCAGCGTCACGATCGACATGCCGATCACCACGAGTCGCCGGGTGCCGAAGCGGGAGGCCAGACGGGGGCTCACGAGCGAGGCCAGCAGCAGCCCGCCGGCTCCCGGCAGCACGGCCAGGCCCGACTGGAGCGGCGTCATCCCCTGCACGAGCTGGAGGAACTGCGGCAGGAAGAACATCGCACCCATGAGCGCGAAGTACACGAGCGCGACGATCACGATCGACGTCGAGAACAGGCGCTCCCTGAAGAACTCGAGGGGGAGCATGGGCCGCGGGGCCCGCGCCTCCCACCAGACGAAGCCGACCAGCAGCACGACCGCGCTGATGCCTGAGCTGACCGTGAGCACGCCGATGCCGGACTCGGGCAGCTGGATGATGGTGACGACCAGCGCGACCAGCCCCAGGCCCGACAGCGCGGCACCGATGAGGTCGAGCCTGGGCCGCTGCGGATCACGAGACTCGGGGACGAACCTGAACACCGCGATGAGCACCAGGATCGCGATCGGCGGGTTGACCCAGAAGATCGCGTGCCAGGAGAAGTGCTCGAGCAGCAGTCCGCCCACGATCGGGCCGATCGCCACGCCGAGCCCGGCGACTGCAGCCCAGGTGCCGATCGCCTGGGCGCG
>JAQTXL010000096.1 GCA_028688835.1 Candidatus Nanopelagicales bacterium
CGCCCTCGGCGGACTCCAGCCCCTTGACGGCAGCGGCGTAGGCCGCGACGTCGTTGGCCTTGGGCAGCTTGACCGCCACGATGAAGGGGCCGTTCACGCCGGGACCGAAGCCCTCGGCCTTGAGGTCATAGGCCACGCGCGCCGTGGAGCCCTCGGGCTTGCCCGAGTCGTCGGCAAAGCCGAGTCGAAGGCTGAACATCGGGATGGCGAGCACGAGCACGACCAGCAGCGACAGGGCAGCCGGGATGAGCGGCTTGCGCTGCAGGAAGCGCCCGTAGTGCGCCCAGGCGCGCCCCTCGGGATGCACCTGCCCGGGCTTCTTGCCCCAGGGCAGGCGCAGTGCCAGCGCCTTGTTGCCGAGCAGGCTCAGCAGCGCCGGAAGCATCCACAGGGCCGAGAGCATGACGCACAGCACGGTGACCGCAGAGGCCACGGCGAGCCCGTTGAAGAAGTTGATGCGCATCACGAACAGGCCCAGCAGCGCGATGATCACGGTGCCGCCGGCGAACAGCACGGCGCGTCCGGCCGTGTTCACCGACTCCAGGGCCGCGTCCTTGGGATCATGACCGGCGAGCACGGCCTGTCGGTAGCGATTGATGACGAACAGCGAGTAGTCGATGCCGACGCCCAGGCCGATCATCGCGGCCAGTGTGGGCGCGAAGGTGGCGACGTCCAGGAAGTTGGCGACGAGCAGCACGCCCATCTGGCCCATCACCAGGCCGATGATCGCGGCGACGATCGGCAGGCCAGCGGCGACGAGCGAGCCGAAGGCGATGAGCAGGATGATCACGGCTGCAGCGATGCCGTAGAGCTCGCTGCTCGGCGGCTCCTGCCCGGCGAACTCCAGCGCCTGGCCCGAGGCGGCGACCGTGAGCCCATCGGCGTTGTTGGTCTTGACCAGGCCCAGGATCGTCTTGGCATCGGCCGAGGAGACCTGCGTGCCGTCACCGGTGAAGCTCACGCTGGAGTAGGCGACCGTCTTGTCCTTGCTGATCGGCGCGGCCGCGGCGGCATAGGCCGCGAAGGCCGCCTGCTGCTCGGGCGTGAGCGCCGCGATCTGCTCGGGCGTGGGACCAGCAGGCACCTGCGGGCAGTCGGTGCCCAGGCTGGCGCCGGTCAGGGAGGTGACGCAGGCGACGGACTTCAGCCCGGCGATCTCCGTGAGCATCGGCTCGATGCGGGCCAGCACGGCCGGGTCGACGGCGGTCCCGGACTCGGGCGACCAGACGATCGTGGCGCCTGCCTCGAGGGAGCCCGCGCCGCCGTAGGCCTGCGCGAGCAGCTCCTGCGCGGTGGTGGACTCCGTGTCGGGCAGGGAGAAGGAGTCGTTGAGCTTGCCGCCGACGGACGCGCCCAGGCCGATGACCGCCACGAGGACGACGAACCACGACACGAGCGCGATGACCGGCCGACGTACGGCCCAAGCAGACAATCCAGGCACTGGCTCTCCCAATCACAAAGGTCGGGCAAGCCTACCGAGTCACTGGGGATCGCCAAAAAGGCCGAGCGCCGCGTCGCTGCCGCGGCACCGGTCCTTGGACGGACAACGCCGCAGCGTCATTCGGGGTCGACATCGAGATCGAGGGCGGCCACCTCGCGGATCGCCGCAGCCGCCACGCCCCCGCGGTAGCCGCGACGCATGAGCAGGCCCATGAGCCGGCGCTGGCGCGTGGCCTCGTCGTAGCGCGCCAGGGCGGGAAGCTTGGCGCGCACCAGTGCGCGCGCCTGCTCGTGCTCCTGCTCGTCGGTGATCGCGTCGAGCGCATCGGCGATGTCGTCGTCGGGCACGCCCTTGCGCCGCAGCTCCTGGCGCAGCACTGGCCGCGCGGTGCCGCGTGAGCGCTGGCGCGAGGCGACGAACAGCTGCGCATAGCCGGCGTCGTCGATGAGGCCGACCTCGGTGAACCGGTCGAGGACGGCATCGGCGACGGCCGGTGGGATCTCGCGACGGATGAGATCGTCATAGAGGTCCTTGCGCGTGCGCGGTGCCGAGTTGAGGCGGCGCAGCACGACGGTGCGCGCCACGCTCGTGGGATCCGCCTCCGCCTGCAGATCAGCGAGTGAGCCCGGTGTGGGCTCACTCGCTGCTGGAGTGCTGCGTCGTGCCATGGAGGCGATCAGAGGTCGATCGGCTCAGGCGCAGGCGCCGGCTCGGCCGGCTTGTCGACCTGGGCGCCGATGCCGAGCTGCTCCTTGAGCCGCTTCTCGATGTCGTTGCACAGGTCGGGGTTGTCGCGCAGGAAGGTGCGGGCGTTCTCCTTGCCCTGGCCCAGCTGGTCGCCCTCGTAGGTGTACCAGGCTCCGGACTTGCGCACGATGCCCTGGTCGACGCCCAGGTCGATGAGCGAGCCCTCGCGCGAGATGCCCTCGCCGTACAGGATGTCGAACTCGGCCTGCTTGAACGGCGGCGCGACCTTGTTCTTCACGACCTTGACGCGCGTGCGGTTGCCGACGGCCTCAGTGCCGCCCTTGAGCGTCTCGATGCGGCGGATGTCCAGGCGCACGGACGCGTAGAACTTCAGCGCCTTGCCGCCCGTGGTGGTCTCGGGCGAGCCGAACATCACGCCGATCTTCTCGCGCAGCTGGTTGATGAAGATGATCGTGGTGTTGGTGTTGCTCAGGGCGCCGGCCATCTTGCGCAGGGCCTGGCTCATGAGGCGCGCCTGCAGGCCCACATGGCTGTCGCCCATCTCGCCCTCGATCTCCGCGCGCGGCACCAGGGCGGCGACGGAGTCGATGACCACGAGGTCGATGGCCCCGGAGCGCACCAGGGTGTCGGTGATCTCGAGTGCCTGCTCGCCGGTGTCGGGCTGGGAGACGTAGAGGCTGTCGAGGTCGACGCCGAGGTTCTTGGCGTACTCGGGGTCGAGCGCGTGCTCGGCATCGATGAAGGCGGCGATGCCGCCGGCGGCCTGCACATTGGCGATGGCATGCAGTGCCACCGTGGTCTTGCCCGAGGACTCGGGGCCGTAGATCTCGACGATGCGCCCGCGGGGGTAGCCGCCGATGCCCAGCGCGAGGTCCAGGGCGATCGAGCCGGTGGGGATGACGTCGACCGGTGCGCGGCCCTCATCACCCAGGCGCATCACCGAGCCCTTGCCGAACTGGCGCTCGATCTGCGCAAGTGCGGTCTCGAGTGACTTCTCGCGGTCGTTGGCGGCGCTTGCCATCTGTAGCTCCCTTGGTGGTGGTGTCTGTCGGCTCGGGTGAACCTAGGGCGACCCTCTGACAGTGCCGCTGGCCGGCGCCCGGCCCCTGAGGGCCTGGTGGACGCCAGCCGGCGAGGCTGTCGGGAGTGAAACTACCTCGAACATCTGTTCGAATGCCGGCGACACGCCGATGGCGGGCTACTGCTCGAAGGGATCCCCCGGCAGCACCTCGGTGGTGAAGAACAGCGGTGCATCGAGGGTGTCCGCGGGATCGGCGGCCAGCAGGCCCGGGCGCGGGCGCGTGGTGCGCACGCCCTTGCTGTTGAGCCAGGCCTCGGCGGAGTCGATGTCGCGGATCTTCCAGGTGAGGCTGTAGATGAAGTTGCCGTACTTCTCCACGTGACGGCCCAGGTCGGTGTCAGGCTCCAGCGGCTGCGCCAGCTGCAGCAGCGAGTCGCCGATGTGCACCGTCATGTACTTGAAGCCCTGCTCCTGGTCGATGCCCTCCTGGATCGGGATCGCCTGCATGATGTCGACGTACGTGGTGATCGCGGCGTCGAGGTCGCGCACGCCGAGCGTGATGTAGTTGAAGCGGTCGTAGGTCATCGGGTGCTGGGCGAACAGCCGCTCGAGCTCAGTCCAGGTGTCCTTGCTCGACGGATCCTGCATCTCGAAGGCGCACAGCTCGACCATGAGGCCAGCGGTGTCCTTGGGCGAGGGGTAGAAGTACTGCGTGCCCTCCTCGAGCTTCTCGATCTTGCCGCCACCGGGGGCGCCGATGTAGATGCCCTTCTCGATCATGCGCGCGGCGATGCCCGGGAGGTCGTCGACGGCGTAGCCCACGGAGTGCAGGTGCTGGCCGAACTTCGAGTAGAACTTGCCGACCGGGAAGTTGACGTTCGCCGGCATCTTGGGCGCCATGGTCTCGATGCACACGCTGGACACCATGAGCAGCGAGGCCCAGCGGTCCTCGTTGGGCAGGAAGTTGAGCTCGTCGATGCCCATGAAGGCGTAGCCGCCCAGCACGTTGCGGTAGAAGTCGTTGAGCTTGTTGACGTCGTCGCTCATGTGGATGGTGTGGATCATGCTGCCCAGGCCGTAGTCGCCGGTCTTCTTGTACTCCTTGCGCATGGTGCTCCCTCGATGGTCGTCCGGATCAGGGCATTCAAGCCCAATCGCACCTGGCGTGCGACGGGAATGACCAAATGCGCGGCGGCGGCGCAGCTAGCGGCGCGGCTCCTTCGGCGGGTCCTCGCGACGAGGCCCGTAGGCCACCCACGTGAGGAACATCAGGACCGCGCCGAGGCCGTACATCGTCCAAAGCGGCCAGAAGCCCTCGCTGTCGGCCCCCATGAGGTACCAGATGCCGATGCACGCGACCCACACGACGACCGAGGCCACGGCGACGCGCTTGATCCACACCTGGGCCAGGGCCCGCTGGGCAGCGCTCGCGCGCATGTCGTTGTCGGCAGCCATGCGTGGACGCTAACACCCGGGGCCCATGAGCCACTGGCGGATCCGTCGCGCGCACCCCCTAGGTTTGTCCCGTGTCCAAGGTCCTCACCTCGCTGCCCATCGGAGAACGTGTCGGCATCGCCTTCTCAGGCGGCCTGGACACCTCGATCGCCGTCGCGTGGATGCGCGAGAAGGGTGCGATCCCCTTCACCTACACCGCTGATCTCGGCCAGCCCGATGAGCCGGAGATCGACACGGTGCCCAGCCGCGCGATGATCTACGGCGCCGAGGGCGCCCGCCTGGTCGACTGCCGCGCGGCACTGGTCGAGGAGGGCCTGGCCGCACTTGCCTGCGGCGCCTTCCACATCAGGTCCGGCGGCCGGCAGTACTTCAACACCACGCCGCTGGGCCGTGCGGTCACCGGCACCCTGCTGGTGCGCGCCATGGCCGACGACAGCGTGTCGATCTGGGGCGACGGGTCGACCTACAAGGGCAATGACATCGAGCGGTTCTACCGCTACGGCCTGCTCGCCAACCCGGCTTTGCGCATCTACAAGCCGTGGCTCGACGAGGACTTCGTCAACGAGCTCGGCGGGCGCAAGGAGATGTCCGAGTGGATGGTGTCGCGCAACCTGCCGTACCGCGCCTCCGTGGAGAAGGCGTACTCGACCGATGCCAACATCTGGGGCGCGACGCACGAGGCCAAGGACCTCGAGCACCTCGACGTCTCGATGGAGATCGTCGAGCCGATCATGGGTGTGCGCTTCTGGGACGAGTCGGTGGCCATCCCCGCGGAGGACGTCAGCATCACCTTCGTCCAGGGTCGCCCCGTCGCGATCAACGGCACGGCGTCCAGCGATCCGGTCGCGCTGGTGCTCGAGGCCAATGCCGTGGGCGGGCGCCACGGGCTGGGCATGGCCGACCAGATCGAGAACCGCATCATCGAGGCCAAGAGCCGCGGCATCTACGAGGCGCCGGGGATGGCGCTGCTGTTCATCGCCTACGAGCGGCTGCTGAGTGCCATCCACAACGAGGACACCGTGGCCAACTACCACGCCGAGGGCCGCCGCCTGGGTCGCCTGCTCTACGAGGGACGCTGGCTCGACCCGCAGTCACTCATGCTGCGCGAGTCGCTGCAGCGCTGGGTGGCCTCGGCCGTCACGGGCACCGTGACCATCCGCCTGCGCCGCGGTGATGACTACACGATCGTGCGCACCGAGGGGCCGGCGTTCAGCTACCACCCGGACAAGCTGTCGATGGAGCGCACCGAGGATGCGGCCTTCGGCCCGCTCGACCGCATCGGCCAGCTCACCATGCGCAACCTCGACATCGCCGACACGCGCAGCAAGCTCGAGCTCTACGCGGCCCAGGGCCAGCTGCTCGAGAGCCACACGAACCTCGTCGGCGAGCTCACACCCGGCGGCGCCTCGGCGATCGCATCGGCGGAGGACGCCACGAGCACCGCGGCCGAGGAGTCGCTGGACCGCGCCGCGATGGAGGCCGGGACCGACTAGCGCAGGATCGCGGGCACCTCGGTGCTCGCGCACACGGCGCGCCAGATGTCACGAGTGTCCTCGCCTCGCGCGATGGCCTCGTCGACCGTGCAGCCCAGCGGCGGCAGCACATGGTCATGGGCCCACGAGCGGGCATAGGCGGAGCCGAAGAGCGCGTCCATGCGCTCCCAGAAGTCGGTGAGGCGCACGTGCTAGACGGGCACGGAGACCCTGGCGGCCCGATCGAAGTCCAGTGTCGCCGGGCCCTCGGCCTCGACGATGTGGGTGGTGACGGAGGTCAGGACATCGGCGATGGACACCTCGAGGGCGCCGCAGATCGCCGCGAGGAGCTCGCTCGAGGCCTCCTTCTGGCCGCGCTCGACCTCGGAGAGGTAGCCCAGGGACACGGCGGCAGCGGCGGAGACATCGCGCAGCGTGCGACCCTGATCCTGTCGGCGGCGGCGCAGTTCGTCACCGATCACTTCGCGCAGGACGATCATGCTGCCTCCCCTCGAGCCATGACTAGCACTCAACCTTGCTGACTGCTAAGCGTAACGCACACCCCGTGCCGGCTATTCCCGCGCGCGGGGATCTGGCAGGTCATTGTCCGCCAGTTGCTCGAGCAGCAGCCGCAGGACCGCCTGCACGGACGCCCGACGCACCTCGTCGCGGTCGCCGGGCAGGTGCACCAGCTCGGTGCGGCCGCTCCCGGTCACGGCGTCATGGACGGCGATCCAGACCGTGCCGGGCGGCTGGCCGTCGAGCCAGTCCGGGCCCGCGACGCCGGTCGTGGCCAGCCCGAGGTCTGCGCCGGCCACCCGGCAGGCGGCCTGGGCCATGGCCGCGGCCACCGGTGCGCTCACGACATGCTCGAGCAGGCCGGGCTCGAGGCCGAGGAGCGCGTGCTTGAGCTCGGTGGCGTAGGCGACGACTCCCCCGCGCAGCACTGCAGAGGCGCCGGGCACGTCGGCGAGCGTGGCACTCACCAGCCCGGCCGTGAGGGACTCCGCGGTGGCGACGGTGCGACGTGCAGCGCGGCAGGCGGCGATCGCCTCGGCCTGCAGCGCGTGCATCAGGCGCCGCTCAGCGCCGCGCGGCGCAGCCGGACCGCCCGCAGCACGTAGTCGAGGCCGGTGACCAGCGTGAGCACGATCGCCAGCGCCATGGCCGCCTGCGAGACCGGGACCCACCATGCCAGGTCCGTCGGCACGTACAGGACCATGCCGATAGCCACCACCTGGGAGACCGTCTTGGCCTTGCCGCCACGACTTGCCGGGATCACGCCGTGCTCGATCACCCACATGCGCAGGGCCGTCACGCCGAGCTCGCGCACGAGGATCACCACGGTGATCCACCAGGCCAGGTCGCCGAGCAGCGACAGGCCGATGAGCGCGGTGCCGATGAGGGCCTTGTCGGCGATGGGGTCGGCGAGCTTGCCGAAGGCAGTGATCTGGCCGTAGCGACGCGCGATGGCGCCATCAATGAGATCGGTGACTGCGGCGACCAGGAACACGATCGTGGCCCAGGTCCGGGCCTGCGGATCCTCGGACGCCAGCAGCCAGATGAGCACGGGCACCGCGAGGATGCGCAGGGTGGTCAGCGCGTTGGGGATGTTGAGGATCGAGCT
>JAQTXL010000097.1 GCA_028688835.1 Candidatus Nanopelagicales bacterium
GCGCCGAAGACGATCGCGATGGCGAAGCCGCCGAGGATCACCGGGCTGGTCCAGCCATGGCCCGGCGCCTCGATGACGGCCCAGATGAAGGTCGCCAGCGCGACAGTCGACAGCAGGGCGCCGAGCAGGTCGAACCGGGCCGTGAACGGATCGCGCGAATCGGGGACCATGAGCGCGGCCAGCACGATCGTGACGAGCAGCAGCGGGACGTTGACCAGGAAGCAGGCCTGCCAGCTGAACCACGCGAGGAGCAGCCCGCCGGTGATGGGTCCGATGAAGGCGCCGATCGCGTTCATGAGCGACCAGTAGGCGATGGCACGACGCCGCTCATTGGCCTCGCGGAAGACGTCGACGAGGATCGACAGGGTCGCCGGGAAGGTGAGCGCGGCGCCGACGCCCATGAGCCCGCGCCACAGGATGAGCTGCCCGGGGCTGGTCGACATCGAGGCGCCGATCACCGTGACGACCGACAGCGCGAGCCCGGCGATCAGGGCCTTCTTGCGCCCGTACTTGTCGCCCACGGCCGCGCCGGTGAGCGTGAGGCCCGCCAGCACCACGATGTACGAGTCGACGATCCACTGCAGCTGCTCGTCCGTCGCGCCGAGCTGGCGCACGAGCGTCGGGAGCGCGGTGTTGAGGATCGACAGCTGCATGCTGATCGTCACCAGCACCAGGCACAGCACGATCAGGATCCACCAGCGCCGCGGATGTCCGTGGTCCGGGTGGGTGGAAGGCATGGCTCGCAGTCTCCCACTTCGCCGATCGTCATTTGGGCAGATGGGGCAACTGCCTCGTTTCGCCCAGGCGACCGCTCAGGTCAGCGCGGCATCCTGCGGAAGACCGGCCTCGGCAGCGTCTTGAGGGCCGCCATGACGAAGCGCAGCGGCCCAGGCGCGTAGACGGTCTCGCGGCCCTTGCGCAGGGAGGCGACGACGATCGTGGCGACGGCACTTGCTTCGACGGTCATCGGCGCCTCGGGCATGCCTGCGGTCATGCGCGTGCGCACGAAGCCCGGGCGCACCACGAGCACACTGGCGCCGGTGCCGTGCAGGGCGTCGCCCAGGCCCTGCGCGAAGGCGTCGAGGCCTGCCTTGGTCGACCCGTAGATGAAGTTCGAGCGTCGGGCCCGGTCACCCGCGACGCTGGAGAACACCACGAGCGTGCCATGGCCCTGGGTGCGCAGCCGCCGGGCCACGTGCAGCCCGACGCTGACCGCCCCCGTGTAGTTCGTGGTCGCCACCTGCACGGCGAGTTCGGGATCAGCCTCGGCAGCCAGCTGGTCACCGAGCACGCCGAAGGCCAGCAGCACGACGTCGACGTCACCGCTGTCGAACACCGAGTCGACGAAGGCGCCGTGTCCAGCGGTGTCGATCGCGTCGAAGTCGACGGCCACGACGCCGCTGACGCCTGCAGCCGTCAGGCTCGCGACGGCCGCATCACGGTGGTTGGACGGACGTGCAGCGAGCACCACGCGACGCAGTCGCCCACGGGGGAAGGCTCGTACGGTGGCCAGTGCGATCTCACTGGTGCCCCCCAGCACGAGCACCGACTGCGGTTCACCCAGGGCATCATTCATGTGTCGTCCTTCATTGACTAGATGGAGAGTCGTCGGGCCAGGTCGGAGGTGAAGACCCCGCGCGGGTCCAGGGCATCGCGCACCTGCTGCCACTCGTGCAGGCGCGGGTGGGTCCGGGCGAACATCTGCGGGGACTGGCGGGAGTCCTTGGCCAGGTACAGCCGCCCGCCGACCGACGAGACCAGCTCGTCGAGCTCGTCGAGGGCTGCACCGAGCCCGTCGATGCCGGCCGGGACATCAGCTGCGAGCGTCCACCCCGGCTGCGGGAACGACAGGGGCGCAGGGTTGGCCGGACCGAAGCGCTTGAGCACCGTCAGGAAGCTCGGTGCACCGGTGCTGCGCAGTCGGTCGAGCGCAGTGCGCACCACGTGCCCAGCTGCGTCCGGGACGACGAACTGGTACTGCAGGAACCCGCGCGGCCCGTACACGCGGTTCCACTCCTGCACGCCGTCGAGCGGATGGAAGAAGGCCCCGATCGACTGCAGCTCGTCGACGCGCTCCTTGGGCGCCCTGCGGAACCAGGCCTCGTTGAAGGCCCGGATGGTGAGCGTGTTGAGCAGCCCGCTCGGGAAGACCGGCGGAGCGGTGGCAAGGGCCTTCGGTGCGAAGGCGAGCGCTGACTCGCGCTGCTGCGCCGACAGCTGCTCGACCGGCGCGTGATCGCCGCTCGTGATGATGCCGCGCCCGCTGGCCGACACCGAGTCGATCCACGCCACCGTGTAGCGGTGCTGGGCGTCGTCGGCAGCCATGTGCGCCATCGCCTCGTCGAGATCGCGCACGCGCCGGGTGTCGACGCTCATGAGCGAGCTCGTCACCGGGATCATGTCGAAGGTCGCCTCGACCACCGCCCCGGTCAGGCCCATCCCGCCGACCGTCGCCCAGAACTGCGACGCCGAGGGGCCGTCAGGGGTGAGCTCGCGGAGTTCGCCGCTGCCGTCGACGAGCGTCAGGCGCTGCACATGGGCGCCGAAGGTGCCGTCGACGTGGTGGTTCTTGCCGTGCACATCGGCGCCGATGGCGCCACCGACCGTGATCATGCGCGTGCCCGGTGTCACCGGGACGAAGGCGCCCTGCGGCACGACCGCACGCATCACCGCATCCAGGCTGGCACCAGCCCCAGCGGTGACCGTTCCGGCTGCTGCATCGAACGTGATGCCGTCGAGCGCCTGCAGGTCCAGGATCGTGCCTCCGCCGCTCTGGGCGGCATCGCCGTAGGAGCGGCCCAGCCCCCGCGCGAGCACCCCGCGGGGTCCCGCGGCCAGTACGGCGCGCTGCACATCGGCGGCATCGGCACAGCGGTGCATGCGCCCAAGGCTCGGGTTGGTGCGCCCCCAGCCGGTGAGTAGGCGGTCATCCTTCGTGAGTGACAGCGGTGACTCCATCAGACCCCCAATGCGCCAAGGCCGAAGAGCACGACCCAGCCCAGGCCGATGAGCAGCAGCACCGGGTCGCGCAGCACTGCATCCTCGGGCGCCTCGGCTCGGCCGCGATCGATGCCCACGCCGTAGCGCAGGATCCCCAGCACGAAGAACAGCACGCTCCACTGGGCCCACGGCAGGGTCGACGGGGCTGCACCGACCTCGAACGCCCACAGGCAGTAGGCCGTGATCGTCACTGCGGCAGCGAGCCCCCAGACGAAGCGCAGGTAGCTGAGGGTGTAGCCCTCAAGGCTCCTGCGCGCCACGCCCTGCGCCTCGAGCGCTCCCTCCTGGACCCTGAGCAGCTCGCAGTAGCGCTTGCCCGCAGACATGAACAGCGCGCCGAAGCCGGCCACGATCAGGAACCACTGCGAGATGGGCAGGTCGGAGGCGATGCCGCCGGCGATGGCGCGCAGCAGGAACCCCAGCGACAGCAGCGCCAGCTCGATCACCGGCTCGTGCTTGAGCCCGAGTGAGTAGCCCAGGGTGAGGACGAAGTACAGGGCGATGACCGCTGCGAGCTCCGGGCGGATCCACAGGGCCAGCGTCGATGCTGCGACGACCAGTGCGACCGCCAGGCCGATCGCGATCGCGGGGGCGAGTGCACCGGAGGCGATGGGTCGGTGGCACTTGGTCGGATGGCCCCGATCGCTCTCGATGTCACGCACGTCGTTGATGAGGTAGGTCGCGCTCGAGATGAGGCAGAAGGCCGCGAAGGCACCGAGGGTCGGCCAGAGCACCGAGGGCTCGAAGACCGAGCCGGCCGCGAGCGGGGCAGCGAAGACGAGCGAGTTCTTGAGCCACTGTCGCGGCCGCATGGCGACGACAGCGGCAACTGGCAGCGAGCGGACAGGTGCCTGCACCGTGGTCATCGCGCGGCGTCGGTCAGGAGATCGCGCGGCTCACTGGCGCGCGGCTCGGAATCGCCCACGATCCTGGCGATCTGGGGCACGACGAGGAACCAGGCGACCACGTGCATCACGATGAGCCAGGCCCGCGTCGACCACAGGACCGTCTCGGGCTGCAGGAGGGGCCAGGCGATCGACACGACGGCGACCAGGCCACCGGCCCACAGCACCACCTGCCGGGCATGGCGGCGCCCCAGGACCAGCGTCGCGGCAAGGGCGCCGATCAGGGCTGCGATGAACGGGGTGACCAGCGGCACGAACCACGGGATCTGAGTGAGGCCGGCGTCCGGGCGGACCTCGGCCTGGAACGGGACGCCCAGCAGCCGGGCGATGCCGTAGATCGCGACGGAGACGAGACCGGCCCAGGCGCCGGTGACCGTGCCGGCATAGAGCAGCGTGCGCCACGTGGGGTTCGCGGCTCGCGGAGGCGCGATCGGCGTCTTCGAACGCAGCCACGGGCTCGAGGTCATGGCCCCATTGTGTCGAATGCGCCAGCCGCGCGCCTGAGCGAGGCCGCTGTCGCTCGGATGGCCGCGGCTGCACCGATGCTCACCGGCACGACACCGCTGGGCTTGGCGGGCCTTCGCCGCGTAAGGTTATCGGGTGCGAGAGGGCAGCAGGGCATGAGTCGGCAGGTCACCACCGGGCAGTCGTCGCGTCCACCGCTCGCCCTCATCAGCCTGGCGCTGATCGCGGCACTCGTGAGCGTGCTCGCCGTGGCCCTGGTGGTCGCCGGTGGCGGGTACGAGGCACCCATCGCCGGACTGCCCGACCCAGGCCCGGTGGTCGTCTGGGGTGCACCGACGCTGCGCCTGCTGACCGACCTGGCCGCACTGGCGACCATCGGCTTCCTGCTCGCGGCAGGCGTGCTGGATCCTGCTGGCAAGAAGGGCGTCGTCTCGCCAGCCGGGCGCGTCGACCTCGTCCGTGCCGGCATCGCGGCGTGCGTGTGGGCGGTCCTGGCCCTCGTGCAGATGGTCTTCACGCTCGCCGACATCCTCGGCCTGCCGCTGAGCAGGGCCCTGGACCCGCAGGTCATCTCCACCTACGCCAATGACATCCCCGCGACCCGCGCCCTCATGGCCGTGGCGCTGCTGGCCGTGGTCGTCGCCGGTGGCTGCTTCGTCAGCTCCACGACCGGGGCAGCCATGGGCTGGCTGATCGTCGCCCTGCTGGCCGCCGCCCTGCCGTCGCTCGGCGGGCACGGCGCCGGCCTGGGCGACCACATGCTGGCGCTGACTGCGGGGGTCGCCCATGTGCTCGGCGCCTTCCTGTGGATCGGAGGCCTGGTCGCCCTTGCCCTCCATGCCGTGAGGCGCGACATCCCCATGCAGCGATCGGTCGAGCGCTTCTCCCGCATCGCGCTCATCGCCTTCATCCTGGTCGCCGCCAGCGGTCTGGCCAATGCCTACACGCGCCTGGACTCGATCTCCCAGCTCGTCACCACCGGCTACGGCCAGGTCACGCTGGTCAAGGTGTTCGTGCTCATCGGGCTCGGGCTGATCGCCTGGCAGATGCGGCATCGCGTGATCCAGTCCGTCTCCCGTTCGCGCGGACAGGTCTTCGTGCGCGTCGCAGCACTCGAGCTGCTCACCATGGGCGTGGCGATCGCCCTCGGCGTCGCCCTGGCATCGACCGCACCGCCGCGCATCGAGACGCAGTTCGCGAGCTTCGGCGAGAGCCTGCTGGGGTTCGCCTACCCGCCTGCGCCGACCGTCACCTCGGTGATGCTGGGCTTCCACCTCGATCCGCTGTTCCTCACCGGCTCCCTCATCGCGGCCGCGCTCTACTGCTGGGGCGTGGCACGCCTGATCGCGCGCGGCGACAAGTGGCCCTGGGGACGCACCATCTCCTGGCTCCTCGGCCTCGGCGTCGTGATCTGGTGCACCAACGCCGGCATCTCCACCTATGCGCAGGTCTCAGTGTCGCTGCACATGACCGAGCACATGACGATGGCCATGCTGGCGCCGATCCTGCTCGTGCTCGGCGCTCCCGCAACGCTCGCCCTGCGCGCCATCCGCCCGTCGCACGGCAATGAGCGCGGCCCGCGCGAGTGGATCGTGTGGTTCCTCCACAGCTGGGTCACCCGACTGCTCACCAACCCGTTCTACGTCTTCTTCGTCTACGTCATCGGCCTCTACGGGCTCTACATGACCCCTGCCTTCGGGTGGCTCATGGGCAGCCACATCGGCCACATCTATATGCAGCTGCACTTCCTGTTCGCGGGCTACCTCTTCTACTGGGTCATCATCGGCATCGACCCTCGGCCCAAGCCACTGCCGTACTGGGGCCGGTTCATGCTGCTCCTGCTGGCGATCTCCGTGCACGGCTTCTTCGCAGTGATCCTCATGATGAGCTCCGACCTGTCGCTGGCCTCCGAGTGGTACAGCGTCGTCCAGCCGCCATGGGTGACCAGCCTCGTCGAGGACTCGCTCACCGGCGGCCAGATCGCCTGGGCCCTGGCCGAGATCCCATCCGTCATCGTCATGATCGTGATCGCCGTGCAGTGGGCCCGCAGTGACGACCGTGAGAGTGTGCGCGCCGACCGCCAGGCCGATCGCGCCGACAATGCCGAGCTCCGGGCCTACAACGACCGCCTGGCCCGCATCGCCGAGCGCGATCGACGCCTGTCGCAGTGATGCGCCGCATCCTCGCCGTGTCGATCGCCGCCGGCCTGGCCGCGATCACCCTGCTCGTGCCCGCCACGACGGCCGGAGCATCCACGCCCGGCATCCTCGACGCAATCACGGCATCCGATCAGGTCGTGCTCGTCACCGGGCCGAGCACGCGCGCAACGCGTGGCACCCTGCGGAGGTTCGCGCGCGTGCAGGGTGCGTGGACGCCGGTGGGTGCCCCGAGCCCGGTGCTGCTCGGCCGTTCAGGGCTCGTCGACGGATCGCGCCGCGTGCAGTCGAGCGGCACCACCCCCATGGGCACGTACCGCCTGGCCTCCGCCTTCGGCCGGGCCGCGGACCCCGGATCCCGGCTCCCCTACGTGCGCGTCGACCGCGACGATGCCTGGACCTACAACCCGCAGGTGCCATCGACCTACAACCTCTTCCAGAGCGCGGCGCGCTCCTGGGCGGGCTACGGGCGGTATGTCGAGCACCTGTGGCAGATGGGCCCGCAGTACGACTACGTCGTCACGACGGACTTCAATGAGCCGCCAGTCGCCTCCGTGCGCCGCGGTGCCGACGGGGTCCGGCGCACCTCGCAGCCCAGCGACACGCGCCGCGGCGGCGGCATCTTCCTGCATGTGTCCAAGGGCGAGCCGACCGCCGGCTGCGTCAGCATGCCGCGCGCTGCGATGCGCACGCTGGTGACCTGGCTCGACCCAGCGAGCAACCCCGTCGTCGTCATCACCACGACGAGCCGCCTCACTGCGTGAAGGAGCCCCGGATGCGGATGTCGCGCAGCACCGGGAAGGCGGCGCGCACGGCCGATGCGGCACTGGCGTCTACCTGCGCCGTCAGGACCAGCTCCTGCGCTCCGGCCTTCGCGATGACCTCGCCGGACGGGCTCACCACCTGCGAGTGTCCGCCGAGCTCGACCTGCGACCCTTCGGGGCCCTGCATGCCGATCGCATTGCAGCCGAGCACCCAAGCCTGGTTCTCGATGGCGCGGGCACGCAGCAGCACATCCCAGTGCTCGATGCGGGCGGTCGGCCAGCCCGACGGCACCACCATCGCCTCGGCGCCCTCGTCGGTGAGCAGGCGGAAGAGCTCCGGGAAGCGCAGGTCGTAGCAGGTGGCCAGTCCGCTCGTCCCGAGCGGAC
>JAQTXL010000098.1 GCA_028688835.1 Candidatus Nanopelagicales bacterium
GCTGACGGTCATGTGCCCATCAGGCGTGACGCCCGTGAAGTCCAGGTCCCGCACTGCGGCCCGGATGCGCTCGGCGATCGCCAGCGCCTGGTCTGGGCCTGCTCCTGGCGAGCAGACGAGGAACTCCTCCCCGCCGACGCGGTAGAGCGCATCACCGTCACGCACGCTCGAGCGCAGGGCCTGCGCGACGCGTCGCAGCGCCTCGTCACCCGCCGCATGCCCGTGGGTGTCGTTGATGCGCTTGAAGTGGTCGAGGTCCAGGCTGATGACGGAGTAGTCGCCAGCGGGCTCCTGCTGCTCCAGCGCACGCCGATTGCCCAGCCCTGTCAGCGGGTCGGTGAACGCCGCGGCGCTGAGCACCGCCGAGCGGCGCTCCTGCACCACCTCCGCGAGGTAGCCGTCGATCGCCGGCCGGATGGTGGAGGCCATCGCTGCGAGCATCGACATCAGGTCGGCGTTGGGCCTCACCTCGTCGGGCGTGCGGATCGCGAGCTGCGCTGCGGGAACGCCGGGAATCACGATCGACGGCCACGCGATCGTCGGCTCGTGCAGCAGCGGTCCGTCGACACCAAGGCCCCACATGGTCCAGCCCTGCTCCGGGATGTCGACGAACAGGGCGCACTCGCTCGCCTCGTGCGTCGCCGCAAGGATGACGTTGAGCGCAGCGACGAGCGAAGTCGGCGAGGCTGCCGTGAGCAGGGTCTGCGTGATGCGCGTCTTGGCCTCGGCGATGAGCAGCAGCCGCTCGAGGTCGAGGTCGGTGCTGTCGAGGCTGAAGATCCCGCACTCGAGGTCCTTGAGCGCCGAGAAGGCGGGCGCAACGAGCTCCTCGGGGATGATGTGCCCGTGCTGCGGTGCGATGCGCGCGATGTGCGGCCACCGGTGCTGGATGCGCGTGAGTCCTGCGGTGAGCAGCTCGGTGCTGGGCATGTAATGCTGGTGGAACGGCCTGGCCGACTCGATGATCAGGTCGAGGTCGTGGGACTCCAGCACATCGGCGTCAGGCACGAAGCCGCCGAAGATGTCGGAGGAGAACAGCGTCGCGGTGGCGGTGTCATAGGACACCATCGCTCCCGGGAAGTGCAGGTAGGGCGTGAGCTGGAACTCGAGGCGCCGATCGGGAGCCAGCTCGATCACCCAGTCGTGCTCCTCGACCAGCAGGTAGCCGAACCGGTGCCCGTAGTGCTTGAGCAGGGCCTTGGCCCGCCACTCGGTGACGACCTGGACATCGGGGCGGGCCAGGCGCGCACTGAGGTACGCGAGGCTGGCGGCGATGTCGGGATCGGGGTGATGGCAGACGAGGTACCGGATCGAGTCAAGGCTCGCGACCTGCTCCACCTTGGCCAGCGTCGACTCGATGGTGAGCATCGAGCCCGGGTCGATGAGCACGCTCGAGTCGCCGTTGTCGATGAAGTACGCGTGGCACTGGAAGCTGTCGTTCGGGAGCGTCGCGCCGACCCACCAGACACCTGGCGCGATGGCGATGGGACTCGTGTGATCCATCTGCTCCTCCTGACGCGAGCCTAGCCGCACCCGGCGCGGGGCCGTCGGCGATGATCGCGTGCGGGCAGCGGGACTACGGCTGCTGGCCCTTGCGCGCGTACATGTGCGCGTCGGCGCTGATGACGAGCTGCTCGAAGGACTCCAACGCCGGGTCGATGCTCGCGCACCCGACCGTGAGGTGCCCAGGCCACACTGCACGGTCGATGCCCAGCTGGGTGAGGTGATCGCACAGTCGAGCCTGGACGGCATCGGGGTCGGCGACCTCGCCGATGCCCACCACCACGAACTCGTCGCCGCCCCAGCGGCCCACGAGGTCCTCGGCTCGCGTCACTGCGCGCAGGGCCACGGCCGCATCCCGGATCACCGCGTCGCCGCGGTGATGACCATGCTGGTCGTTGACCGCCTTGAGCCCGTCGATGTCGACGAACTGGGCCCACACCGGCTGACCCTGGCGCACGGCCATCGCGAGGATCTGGTCGATGCGGTCCTCGAGCCCACGACGGTTGAGCAGGCCGGTCAACGGGTCCTCAGTGGCCAGCGACTCCTGGACGGCGAGGGCGCGGCCGAGGGCATCGACGCTGCGCTGGCGCAGCCACAGGAGCGTCCCGCTGATGACGAACGCGGCCACCGTGCCACCGAGCCAGTCGAGGGCGATCATCGAGCCCTGGCTCAGTGCCACGAGCACGCTGCCCGCGGCCATGGGGATGGCCGCAACGCTGAACACCCGGAAGTCCAGGGCGATCGGCCCGTAGGCAGTGATGACGAACAGCGAGTACATGAGGCCGGTGCTGGAGAAGTAGGTGTACTCCTGGATGTGCAGTGCGGCAACCAGCGTGACCGCCAGACCCGCCCCGACCCATGGCACGAGCGGCACGGGCACGAGCCGCCGGGCGAAGAGCACCGCGGCGATCGCCAGGGCGGCAGCAGCCACGAGTGAGGGGAGGTTCTGCCGCAGGTTGGCCCCGGGGCCGATGACCGAGTTGGCCAGGCTCAGCAGGGTCGTGATGCCTGCGGTCGACGCTGCGACCCAGGCGGACTCCTGCGCTGCGGTGAACTGCCGGAATGCCGTGCGCTCGTGCGTCGTCCCCCCGGAATCCACGAGGGCTGACCCTAGTGCTCACGTGAGGCGAGCGTTCACGCGCCGCAGCGGTGCAACCCGGCCCTGACCGGTCAGGCCAGCAGCATCCGCTGCACCCAGGCCTCGCGGGCAGCGACGCTCGCCTGCGAGACGCGCGCGGTGGGCACCGTGCCGTCGAAGCCGTGGAACCCCCCGGCCCACACATGCAGGTCTGCCACGCCGCCGGCAGCCCAGATCCCGGAGGCGTAGCTGACGACCTCGTCGCGGAAGACCTCAGCCGAGCCGACGTCGAGGTAGGTCGGCGGCAGGCCGCCGAGATCGGCAGCCAGCGCCGGTGAGGCGTAGGCGCTCACTGCACCTGAGGCGTGATCCTCGCCGAGGGCAGCAGCCCAGGCAGCCTGGATCGTGACCGTGTCCCACCCGCCGGTGTGCGCGAACTGCGCGCTCGACACGGAGCCGCTGCGATGGTCGAGCATCGGGCAGATGAGCATCTGCGTGGCCAGGTGCGGCCCGGCCTCATCACGCGCCCGCAGCGCGACACCTGCCGCGAGTCCGCCTCCGGCGCTGCCACCGATGACGCCCAGCCTCCGCGCATCGATGCCGAGCTCCGCGGCATGCGCCCAGGTCCACAGCAGCGCGGCGTAGCAGTCATCACGCGGCGCCGGGTCGGGGTGCTCGGGCGCGAGCCGGTACTCGACCGAGACCACGACGATGCCCAGCCGGTCGACCCAGTCGATGAGTGACTCGATGCCGGTGAGGCGCGTGCCCGCGACCAGGCCTCCGCCGTGGAAGTACACCAGTGCAGGCCCCGGGGCAGCATCGCGTCGCGAGAACACCGACACCAGCACATCCTGCGCACCCGCAGGTCCTGGCACGCGGTGCTCGGCATGCTCGACCGAGGTGCCGGCAAGCAGGGCGTCGAGCGGCTGCTCGAGTTCGCGGAACAGGCCACGCACGGTCTCGATGACCGCCGGTGGCTCCAGCCCGGCGGTGGTGCCGGCGACGGCCGCGAAGGCCTCGGCGAGCTGGGTGTCGTAGGGCGGGACCGCAGTCATCAGGTGTCGCTGCCTGCCCTGCGACGGGCGACCCACGTGGCCCGCACGGTCAGCTCGTCGGCCGGGGCATCGGTGTACTCCGCGCAGCGCTGCACCAGGGTGAAGCCCGCGTCCTGCAGGCACTGGCGCACGAGCGCTTCGCTGTGGAAGTGCTGCACATGCCGCTCGATGAACGTGTCGCCTTCGCCCTCGACGACGATGGTGCTGGCGCAGGTGCGCGCCGCGAGATCAGCCTCATGCGTGAGCGTGAACCGGTGGCCGGCCTCCTCGCCGGCGACCTCGGGCTGCTGCGCGGCGAGCACGAGCATCGCATCGGTGTGCAGGTCGAAGACCAGCCAGCCGTCGGCCCGGACCAGCGCGCCCAGCCGCATCAGCGTCGCAGCGAAGTCGTCAGGCACCAGGTAGTTCAGGGCATCGAAGGTGCTGATCGCAGCGTCGAAGGTTCCCTCGACCTCGATGGTCGGCAGCGTCTGGTGCAGCAGTTGAGCATCAGGACCGAGCAGCCGGCGTGCGCGTGCGAGCATGGCGGACGAAGCATCGGTGCCGACGACCTCGTAGCCTCGCGCGATGAGCTCGGCATCGAGCAGGCCCGTGCCGCACCCGACGTCGAGCACGCGCAGCACGCGTCCGGCGTCGCGCGCCCACTGGTCGTCGAGCCACTGCGCCCACAACGGAAAGCAGGGATCCACGACGATCTCGTCGTAGACCCCTGCCAGCCGTGTGTACGGCTCGACCATGCTCATCGCTCTGCGGCGATGCTGGTCAGATGCCCAGTGCCTTGGCCTTCGCGGCCGCGAACTCCTCATCGGTGAGCACGCCCTGGCTGTGCAGCTGCGCGAGCTTCTGCAGCTGCTCCATCTGGTCGTCCTGCGGAGCTTCGGCTGGTGCAGCGGCCGGGGCCTGCTGCGCCTGTGCCTGCTGTGCCTGTGCCTCGTACTTGCTTGCCTGACGGTGCGCGACGCGTCCGGACACCGCGGTGGCGGTGCCGGCGACGACTGCGGTGCGTGCTGCCATGCGCATGAGTCCCATGTCTGTGCCTCTCGTTCGTTTCGGTGGTCGGTGCTAGACGGCGGTGATGACGGCGTTGACGACGTCGGCCGGGATGCGGATCTGGTCGATGACGATGGCGTCGGAGGCCTGGCAGGCGGCGACGAAGCGCGCGGCCCAGGTGTTCTCGAAGGCCACCAGGAGCGCGGAGCTGTTGAGCGGGAGGTCGTCGGCGACCTCCTCGGCATCCGTGTGGTCGAGGGCGCCCGGCTGCACGATGTCGATCTCCATGAATGCCGGACCGAACTCGTCGAGGTCCTCGATCTCGATCGAGGCGACCACGCCATCGGCGTCCTTGATGATGAACTGCAGGTCGAGCACGCGGATCGTGCCGGAGCTCACGAGCTCCATGATCGCGGGGGCGACGTCGCCGTTGAACTTGTTTCCGGGGAAGCCGATGATGACAACATCGACGGGGCCTACTGCCATGCTCACTCCTTGATCGCGGCTAATGTTCCGGACGTACTCGGACGATGCTCGACGACATGATGCCCAGCACCGGTGAACAAGCCTAACCCATGCTTCTGCCGTGAATATGATCGTCCGACCAACGCCAGAGGAGGACTCGATGCACAAGTGGTGGCCGCTCGTCGCACTGTCCCTGGCGCAGTTCGTGATGGTCCTGGACCAGTCGGTCATGAACGTCTCGATCAGCACACTCGTCGACGACTTCGACACCACCGTCACCACCATTCAGGGCGTCATCACCCTGTACTGCCTGACCATGGCGATGTTCATGCTCACCGGAGGCAAGATCGGCGACATCCTCGGCCGACGCCGCACCTTCGCGATCGGCCTGATCATCTACGGCCTGGGCTCCGCGATCACGGCCATCGCCCCCAGCGTCGCCGTGCTCGCCTTCGGGTGGTCGATCCTCGAGGGCATCGGCGCGGCGATGGTGATGCCGGCGCTCGTCGCACTCATCGCCGGCAACTACGAGGGCAATGAGCGCAATGTGGCCTATGCCGTGATCGGCGGCGTCGCAGGCGCCGGCATCGCCGTCGGGCCGATCCTCGGCGGCTGGGCGACCACCGAGCTCTCCTGGCGCGTGGTCTTCGTCGGCGAGGTCGTGCTCGTGCTCGTGATCCTGGCGATGACCCGCCTCATCGGCGATGCAGCCCGGCCCGGCAGGGCGCCGCGGCTCGACGGCGTCGGCACCGTGCTCTCGGCAAGCGGCCTGGGGCTCATCGTGCTCGGCGTGCTCTACTCCAGCACCTGGGGCTGGCTCAAGCCCAAGGACTCCCCCATCGCACCCCTGGGGTTCTCACTCACCGTGTACGTCATCAGCGCCGGCGCCCTGCTGCTGTGGGCCTTCGTCGCCTGGCAGCGTCATCGCGAGACGAGCGGTCGCGATCCGCTCGTGCACCTCGGGCTCCTGCGCATCAAGCCCCTGCGTGCCGGGCTCATCGGCCTCATGAGCCAGAACCTCATCCTCATGGGCGTGTTCTTCACCGTGCCGCTCTACCTGCAGCTGGTGCTCGGCTACAACGCGCTGGAGACCGGCATCCGCATGCTGCCGGTCTCGATCACGATGTTCATCGCCTCCGCAGTCGGGGCACGCATGGCCGGCCGGTTCTCGGTGCGCGGGGTCGTGCGCACCGGGCTGCTCGTCACCCTCGCATCAGTGATCCTGCTGCTCGTCGTCATCAGGCCCGACCTCGCCGACACCGCCTTCGCCGTGGCCATGGCCGGGCTCGGCGTCGGCATGGGCCTGCTCGCCTCGCAGCTGGGCAAGGTGGTGCAGGCCTCGGTCGATGGCTCCGGCCGGGGTGAGGCGGGCGGGCTGCAGTTCACCGGCCAGCAGCTTGGCTCCTCGCTCGGCGTGGCCCTCATCGGCGCCGTCGTGCTCGGCGGGCTCAGCAGTGCGTTCATCAGCAATGTTCAGGAGAACCCGGCCATCAGCACCGAGATCGCCGGGCAGGTACAGGTCTCGGCAGCCTCCGGCCTGGACTTCGTGTCCTCGCAGCAGGTGGCGACCGCAGCGCAGGCGGCCGGACTGGATGCCGCGACCACCCAGGCGATCGTCAGCGACTACGAGGACGCGCAGCTGGGTGCGCTCAAGGCAGGCCTGCTCGGCGCCGCGCTGCTCGCGCTGTTCTCGATCCCGTTCACGCGCAACCTCCCGCACCCCGGCGCGGAGCTGGAGCCGCAGGACGAGGCTGCCTCGACGCTGGCCTAGCGCTCTCCGAGCGCCGGGGCCTCAGCGCCGGAACGAGTCGCGGATGTTCACCACGAGGATGACGAGCGCGGACGCGCTGAGCAGGGCGCCGGTGACGTACTGCCAGTTGAACACGAAGGCGAACACGAGGTTCAGCACCAGGAAGAACAGCAGGAACCGGCCGATGAAGGCCACGAAGTAGCCGCGGGCGAAGGCCTCCACCGCGACGACGATGACCAGGAGCACGATCGCGAACCGCGCGTGCCCGTAGCTTCCCGGCCAGACGAACGAGGCCAGGATCGCCAGGATGAGCGGCGTGCTCAGCACTGCCCAGATGCTCAGGAATCGCGTGCGCCCGCGCTCGGACTCCGCCAGCGGCGTGCGGCGATGGTGCAGGTGCGCGTGTGGGCCGGGGTCGGGGATGCCATCGGCCAGCGCCCGCTGCATCCGAAGGCGCTCATCGCGCAGGGCGGTGGCCCGGAGCCTGTCGCGGACCAGCGCCGCCTCCTGCGGCTGCAGCGACTGCACCGACGGCGCCGTGGGCGCGAAGCCGGCAGCCTGCTCGGCCAAGGACTCCCGACCAGCGGCGATCCCCGCGTCGATGGCATCGAGCTCGAGCTCGATCGTGCGCATGCGCGCCTGCATCAGCGCTGCCTCGTCGGCCGGGTTGGGTGCCACCTTGCCGAGCCCGGCCCAGCCGACCGGGTCAGCCCAGGACTGGCGCACCGAGCCATCGCGCTCGTAGCGCGGGCCGG
>JAQTXL010000099.1 GCA_028688835.1 Candidatus Nanopelagicales bacterium
GTCTCGTTCGGGCGTGCCCTCGCGTGGGCGATCATCACCGCCGCCACTGCGGCAGCCGTCGAGACCGTGGTCTACCGCGTGATGAACCGCGGCACGCACGAGTCCGACTAGCGGCTCACGAGCAGTCGGTGCAGACCGGGCCGGTCTTGCCTTCATGGTCGAGCTGGCTGCGATGGTGCACCAGGAAGCACTTGGAGCAGGTGAACTCGTCGGACTGACGCGGCAGGACTCGGATGGTCAGGCTCTCGTCGGACAGGTCGGCTCCGGGAAGCTCGAGGTTCTCGGCAGCCTCGGCCTCGTCGACATCGATCGCTCCGGACGACTTCTCTGCACGGCGCGCCTTGAGCTCCTCGAGTGAGTCCTCGGCAAGCTCCTCGTCGGTCTTGCGTGGTGCGTCGTAATCGGTAGCCATGGTGCCCTCCAGTCTGGGCCGCCCAAGTACTGCGGCGCGGAGATTGTCCCTCATAAAGCGCTGGGGACCACTATCGGGCTCGCCGAACCCCGCGGGAGTTCGCTGACGGCTAACCTTCGGGCCATGCCCATCTACGCCATCGGCGACCGTGAGCCGACCATCGACCCCACTGCGTTCGTGCATCCTGACGCCGTCGTGATCGGCGATGTGCGCATCGGCCCTGAGTCCAGCGTGTGGCCGACGGCCGTGCTGCGCGCCGACTACGGCGCGATCATCATCGGGGCCCAGTCGTCAGTGCAGGACGGCACGGTCATCCACTGCACCGACACCGAGGACACCGTCATCGGCGACCGCTGCACGATCGGACACAACGTCCACATCGAGGGCGCGACCATCCATGACGACTCGCTCATCGGTTCCGGGTCGATCGTGCTCAACGGGTCGGTCATCGGCCCATGCTCGCTGGTGGGCGCAGGCGCACTCGTGCCCGGCCGCAAGGTCGTGCCGCCGCACGCACGGGCGCTCGGCGTGCCGTGCGTCGTCACCGAGCATGCGATCGAGGGCCGACCCGACGAGTTCGGCGCTCAGACGTACGTGCGCAATGCGCACTGGTACCGCGCTGAGCTGCGCCGGCTGGGCTGAGCCCTAGCCCTGCGCCGTGCGCAGGGCGGCACGCAGTGCCGGTGCGATGGCGGGGACACCCGCGACCATGGTCTCCTCGTGCGGGCTGTCGCCCCACAGTCCGGTCACCACAGCACCGGCCTCAGCTGCGATCAGGCTGCCCGCTGCGACATCCCAGCGGTTGAGGCCTCGCTCGTAGTAGCCGTCGAGGCGACCGCGCGCCAGCCAGCAGAAGTCGACAGTCGCGCAGCCTGAGCGCCGGAAGTCGCGCACCTGGCCAGCGATCGCCAGGATCACGGCTGCCTGCTCCTGGCGGCGCTGCGCGGAGTACCCGAAGCCGGTCGCGATCATCGCTGTCGCGAGGTCGGCGCAGGCACGCACCTCGAGCCGGTCGATGATGATCGGATCACTGAGGGCATGGCGCACGAGCCAGGCACCGCCGCCCGCGATGCCGACGTACGCCTCGTCGAACTCGGGGAGCACGACGATCCCGATCACGGACTCCTCGTCGATCTCGGCGGCGACCGACACGCCCCACATGGGCATCCGGTAGAGGTAGTTCACGGTGCCATCGAGGGGGTCGACCACCCAGCGCACGCCGGAGGTGCCGATGCGCTCGCCGCCCTCCTCGCCGAGGAAGCCGTCGTCGGGCCGCGCGCCCAGCAGGGTGCCCACGATGCCCTGCTCGGCCCCGCGATCCATCTCGGTCACGGAGTCGACCGGTGACGACTTGCTCTCGATCACCAGGTCGTGCGGCCGCTCATCGCGCAGGAACCGGGCAGCAGCGACGCTCGCCTCCCAGGCCAGGGGCAGGAGGTCGTGTCGGGCCAGGAGCGTGTCGAGTGCTTGCACGGCACCATCATGTCGGGTGGACCGGCGCGCCTGCTCGCCGTCCCGTCGGACTACCGTCAGTGACGTGCTGTCCTCCTACCGCGAGGTGCTGCGCACCCCGGGAGCCGCGCGCTTCACCGGTGCCGCATTCATCGCCCGCCTGCCGCTGGCCATCGCCATGCTGGCGATCGTCCTCTACGTCGCAGGCACGACGGGCTCGTACGCGCAGGCCGGGGCGCTGGCCGCCGCCTTCCAGGTGGCCTATGCCGCGGGGGCCGTCGTCAGCAGCCGGATCATCGATCGCCGCGGGCAGGCCACCACACTCATCGCGCTCTCGCTGCTGTACTCCGCAGGCCTGCTCGTGTTCCTGCTCAGCCATGACGTGCTGCTCCTGCAGGTGATCGGCGTCGTGCTCGCCGGCGCCACCCAGCCGCCCATCGGCGCTGTCGTGCGCGCGCGCTGGGCGCACGTGCTCGCCGCCGACCCGGACCGCAAGCGCACGGCCTTCGCCTGGGAGAGCATCCTCGACGAGCTCATCTTCACCATCGGCCCGCTGTTCACTGCCACTATCGCCGTGCGCGTCGGCCTCTCGGCTCCCCTGATCATCGCCATGGTGCTCATGACCGGCGGCTGCCTGTGGCTGGCCGCGCAGAGGTCGACGGCACCGGCACGCCACCCGCGCACGGAGTCGCATGGCAGTGCCCTGCGGCAGCCCGGCCTGTGGTTGATGCCTCTGATCGGCGCCGGCTTCGGCTGGCTGTTCGGCTCCTATGAGGTGACGGTCGTCGCCTTCAGCGAGCAGGCAGGGATGCCGGGAGCCACCGGCATCATTCTCGGGCTGTGGGCGGCGTGCTCGGGCATCGGCGGCCTCTGGTTCGGCCACCGCGCCTGGTCGATGCCACTGCAGCGCCAGCTCGTGATCACGTCGACGATCCTGGGATTCGCGCTCATCCCTGCAGTCCTGGTGCGCTCGGTGCCCGCGCTCGCGCTCACCTCAATCCTCGCCGGCGTCGCCATCGCGCCGAGCCTCATCACCACGTATGCGCTCACGGAACGGCTCGTGGCACCCGCACTGCTGACCGAATCGCTCACCTGGACCAACTCGGGGATGATCCTGGGATACGCGGCCGGCACTGCGCTGGCTGGCGTGCTCATCGACGCCGTCGGCACATCGGCGAGCTTCGTGCTGCCGGTGCTGGGAGCGTGGAGCGCCGCGCTCCTGGCCACTCGAGCGACACCGCGGCCCGAACCTTCGCCCGGGCTGCGCTGAGACACTAGGGTGTCACTCACCCAACGCACGTGAGGAGACGATCCTGGAACCGCTGAGCCCTCGGGATATTCAGTCGCGCGTGCGTGCGGGCGCAGATCCTGAGGTCATCGCTGCTGAGACGGGCTGGCCCGTCGACAAGGTCATGCGCTACGCGGGTCCCCCGCTGGCCGAGCGCGGCTACATCGCCGACCAGGCGCGCGCCACCGAGATCCGCAGGTCGGGCGGATCCGTGACCCTCGATGACTCGGTCGCACTCGTCGTCGCGCCCACCGGCTACTCGGTCGACTCGATCCAGTGGGACTCCTACCGTCGCGACGACGGCAGGTGGATCGTCACGGCGCGGCTCGACGGCTGGCCGCTGGGAGCGCGCGCGAACTGGACCTATGACCATGCCGGCCGCAACCTGCATGCCCTCGACGACGTCGCCCACCGACTCATGGGCGTGGCGCCGCTCGAGGAGACCGAGCTCGACTTCATCACGGAGACGCCGGTGGCGGTCATCGTCGAGGAGACCGAGATCGAGATCATCGAGGAGGCACGGCCGCGGCTGGTCGCCGTCCCTGCGCTCGAGGTCCAGGAGCCGGCTGCCGACGACTCGAGCACCCTCATGCTGCCGCTGCCGGTCGAGGAGCCCGTGGCCACCGCCAAGCGCGAGACCAAGTCGGTCGAGAAGCGCCCGGCCAGGCCCAAGGGCCGTCGCGCCAGCATCCCCACCTGGGACGAGATCCTGTTCGGCACCAGCCGCAACGACGACCTCTAGCCGAGCGTCACACCCGCGCGACCAGGCAGGGAATCTCCCACTCGTCCATGGTGATCGCGCCGTGCTGGCCGAGCAGGGCGGACACGCGCACATCATTCGATGACGTCAGCGCGACATCACCGGTGGCCAGGACCACGAGGTCGCCGATGCGGTCGGCCACCTCCTCAAGCACCTCGCCCATGAGCGCGCTGGCGATGAGCTCGTCGCGATGCACGACGCGAGCCTGGCCGCCCAGCGCCTCCGCCCAGCGGCGGGCAACCTGATCGGCCTGGCCGGCCTCGACGTACACGTGGCGCGCCCGCGGCTCGCCCGCGAGCAGGCGAACGCCGTCGGTGAAGCGCGACTCGGCGTCGACGGCGATCCGCGTCTCGCAGTTGACCATCCCATGATCGGCGGTGACGACCAGGGCGGAGTCGCGCGGCAGTGCGTTCATGAGTCCCTCGATCAGCGAGTCCACACGGATGAGCGCCTGACGCCAGCGGCTGCTGCCGACCCCGAACTCATGGCCGACGCGGTCAAGCTCGGCCCAGTAGACATAGGAGAAGCTCGCAGCGCCCTGCGCCGTGGCGTAGAGCACCCCCGCGATCCGCTGCATGACGTCCTCAGCGGCCTCATAGCCGCCACCGCGCAGCACAGCGCGCGTGAGGCCGCTATTGCGATAGGCGTCAGGCGCGATGGTGCTCACGAGGATGCCCGCGCCGGCCATCCGCTCGAGCATGGTCGGCTCGGGCTGCACGGCCATCGGGGGCATGTCGTGCGACCAGTGCAGCGGGATCAGCACGTCGTCGAACTCGGGCACCCAGAACGACGCCCCGACGAGGCCATGCGTGCCGGGCATGGTCCCGGTGCCGAAGGAGCCCAGCGCCACGGGTGTCGTCGAGGGCACCATGGTCGCGGCACGCGGGCCGCTGAGCGAGGCCAGCGCAGGAGCCAGGTGCGCATACCGCTGCAGCTGCTGGGCGCCGAGCCCGTCGATGAGCGCACACACCACGTGCTGGGGCTGCCCCAGGTCGAGGACGTCGGTGTGGCCGCGCACCCCCAGCGCGCTGGCCACTGAGGGCAGCACGTCAGCGAGGGAGACCTCGCCGGGCGAGGTCGGCAGGGGCTGGGACATCAGCGCAGGCGCGAGGCCGTTGCCTGCGACAGCGTCGCAGCGAAGGCCAGCGCCTGCTCGACGACCTCACCTCCATCGGCGACCTGCGACACGCGCACCGAGAGGTCGTCATTGCTCGAGGTGCCGGTGTAGCCGTGATCGGCCTCGCATGCGGGATCGCCGCAGCTGGCGGGCTCGAGCTCGATGCGCGACACCGCACCCCAGCCGATCGTGAGCACGACCTCGGCCGCTGCCCCGCCGGGACGGTGCGTGGCCGGATTGCTCACCACGCGGGTGACGACCACCGAGTCGACTCGCTCGAGTCGCACGGCCTCGGTGGATGCAGTCGCGAAGGACACCGGGTGATGCTCGTCAGCAGGGTGCTCGTCGGTGTGGCCCACGATGAGGCGCGTCGCCGTCAGTGCGAGCACGGTCACGTGCCTGCGCAGCTCATCGTGATCGAAGGTGGCCTCATGGTGCACGAGATACGCCTGGAGGGACTCGCCGCCCAGGGCAGTGTCGAGGGCGTCGGCGACCAGATCCGGGTAGTAGCCGCTTCGCTGGATGTCCGTGCGCAGGCGCTGATCGAGATCGGTCACCGGGTCATCCTGCCATGCGGCGCACGCGCGGGTCGAAGACCTGAGGATTCGGGGTGAGCGTGATCGACACCGACGCCGTTCGCCGATCGCCGACGAACCGGAGGTCGGCCAGGCTCACCAGCGCGATCTCCGGCGCCCACGTGGGCAGCCAGCTGAGCCGGTGCAGCACATCGGCGTACTCGCCCGCGAGCGCCTGCCCGCCCACGAGCGGGAAGGCGTGGACCTCGTCCATGGCGGTCTGCGCGTGGCGTCGGTGCATGGGCGCCAGGCGGTAGGCGACATCGTCGAGCACGACAGCCATGGGATCGGCCACGCCGACCCCGCACACGGGGCCGAACTGCGGGTCGATCACGAGCGTGAGCGTGCATCCGCGGCCGACGAGTCCGGCCGCGGGGATGTCGCCGAGCGGGATGCCCGCAGCAGCGAGCAGGGCCCGTGCCTGCGCATCCGTGAGGTGCCGGTCCTGGGCCTGCAGCCCGGAGGCCACGATCGCATCGATGGCGGCCAGGTCGACCCCCTCGGGAGGCTCGGGGGCGTCGGACTGGGTCTGGCGCCATCGCTCGAAGCGCTGCAGCGCCGTGAGGGCGCTCAGGGCGTCCTCGACGTCGAGGAAGGTGGGGACCCCGTCGACCACGCGCATGCCGGTGACCGACTCCTGCATCACCGCGATGACGGGCTTGGCCACCTCGCGGCCCTCCTCGAGCATCATGGCGCGGATCTCGCTGTCGCGGCTGCCGCTGGTGCCGGGCGTGTGGATGAGCAGGAGGGCGCCGACGTGCTCCTCGGCGAGCACTCGCTGCACTGCGGGGCGGTACCCCTCGGGATCCTGGACCGTCGGCATGATGATCGGCCCCGCGGCGACGACGCAGCCCATGCGATGGGCCGCATTGCCGGCGAGCACCATGAGCGCCTCGCTGTTGCCGATGACGGCGATGCCGGACCCGACCGGCAGCGGCTGGCTGTCGATGACGCCCGCGAGATTGAGCATGTCGTTGATCGAGTTCAGCACGATCGGCCCCGACGCGGCCAGGACGTCCTCGACGGCCCGCTCGCTCAGCAGCGTGCGCTCAGCCTGGTGGCCTGAGGGCAGGTTGAGCCCGACCCCGCCGACCTGGACCATGAGCACCGGCTTGATCGCCGCGATGCGGCGCACGAGCCGCGCGAACTTGCGCGGGTTCCCGAAGCTCTCCAGGTACAGCAGGATCGCCTTGGTGCGTGCATCGGACTCCCAGTACTGCAGGAGGTCATTGCCCGAGACGTCAGCGCGGTTGCCCGCAGAGACGAACGCGCTCACCCCGAGGCCGCGCTGCTCCAGCCGTGCGAGGATCGACCCGCCGAGCGCGCCTGACTGGCTGAAGAACCCGAGCGAGCCCTCGCGCGGCATGCCCACGGCGAGCGAGGCGTTGAGGCGCACCTGCGGATCGGTGTTGAGCAGCCCGAGCGCATTGGGTCCGATGAGCCTGATGCCGCGGGCACGGCAGAAGGTCAGCAGGTCGTCCTGTCGCTGCATGCCCTCGGGACCGGCATCGCCGAACCCGCGACTCAGCACGATCAGGCCCGAGATCCCGGCATCCGCGGCGTCGGCCACCACCGATGCCACGTCGACGGCGGCGACGGCCACGATGGCGAGGTCGACCTGTCGCTCACCGGCCAGACTGCGGACCACCGGAAGGCCCGCGCATGCATCCGCAGTGGGGTGGACCGGGATGACCCGGCCGGCGAAGCCTCCGTTGATCAGGTTCTCGACCACCTGGCGGCCGACATTGCCTGGCCGATCCGACGCCCCGATGACCGCGATCGCAGCCGGGGTCATGAGCAGGTTGACACTGCGTGCCTCGGCGCGGTGCTCACGTGCGGCGGTCACAGCCCTGCTCTGCTCGGTGGACTCGATGGCGAAGCTGATCGCCAGCACGTCGTCCTCGTAGCGCTGCGAGACGGTGTAGCCGGCCTCCTTGAACGTGTTGATCATGCGTCGGTTGCTCGGCAGGACCTCGGCG
>JAQTXL010000100.1 GCA_028688835.1 Candidatus Nanopelagicales bacterium
ATGCCCTCATCAACAGCCAGGCCCTCGACCTGGTGGAACACGGGCGTGTGCGTGGCGTCGAGCTCGTCGGTGCGGAAGACACGACCGGGAGCCACGACGTGGATGGGCACCTCGCGGTCGAGCATCGCGCGGATCTGGATGGGCGAGGTCTGCGTGCGCAGCAGGACTCCGCTGTCCGCGGACTCGACGTAGAAGGTGTCCTGCATGGTGCGTGCCGGGTGGTCGGGCGGGAGGTTCAACGCATCGAAGTTGACCCACTCGGCCTCGACCTCGGGCCCCTCGGCGACGTCGTAGCCCATCGCGATGAACACGTCGCAGATGCGCTCCATGAGCGTGGTCAGCGGGTGCCGCCCGCCGAGCGGCTGCCGCTCGACCGGCAGGGTGACGTCGACGGTCTCCTCGGCGAGCACCTGGGCGTCGCGCAGGGCCTGCAGCGCCGACTCGCGGGCCTCGAGGGCCGCCTTGACCTGCTGGCGCGCCTGGCCCATGCGCTTGCCTGCCTCCGCCTTGGCAGCCGGGGGCAGGGCGCCGATCTCACGGTTGGCCAGCGACAGGGGCGACCGGTCGCCGGCGTGCGCCAGGCGCACCTCCTTGAGCGCGGCCAGGTCGGCCGCAGCGTCGATCGCCGCAAGGGCTTCGACGACGAGGGCCTCGATGGACTCAGCGCTCAGCGCCGACACCTGCTTGGGGTCGAATGACGTGTTCGGACCAGACATAAGGCGCCGAGTATGTCACTCCCCCAGCACGACCCGGGCGACCTGCTCGGCGGAGGCGTCGAGATCGCCCGTGCCGTGCAGGATGAGGTCGGGGTGCTCGGGAGCCTCGTAGCCCTGGCCCGCACCGGTCATGTTCGGCAGGTTGCCTGCCGCAGCCTTGGCGTACAGGCCCTTCGGGTCGCGCTCGGCGCAGACCTCGACCGGGGTGTCGACGTAGACCTCGAGGAAGTCACCGGCGCCGAAGAGCTCCTTGGCCGCACGGCGATCGGCCCGGAACGGCGACACGAGGGCCACGAACACCACGATGCCCGCATCCATCATGAGCTTGGCCACCTCCGCCACGCGCCGGACGTTCTCGGCGCGGTCCTCCGGGGTGAAGCCGAGGTCCTTGTTCAGGCCCATGCGCACGTTGTCACCGTCGAGCACGTACGTGTGCACGCCGAGCGCATGCAGCCGCCGGACCGCGGCGTCGGCGATGGTGGACTTGCCCGACCCGGGCAGGCCCGTGAGCCACAGCACCTTGCCCGTGTGCCCCATGAGCAGCTGGCGGGCCTCGCGATCGACGTCGTACGAGTGGGCGACGACATTGAAGGCACGGCGCATGGCATGCCGCGTGAGCCCGGCGGCGACCGTGTCGGCCGTGACACGATCGACGAGCAGGAAGCCGCCAGTGTCGCGCGAGATGGAGTAGGGATCCATCGGGATGGGCCGGTCGGTGGCCACCTCGACGCGACCGATCTCGTTCATCTCGAGGATGCGCGCTGCATCCTCATGCCCGGTGACGACGTCGAGCCGGCTTCGCACATTGGTGACCGTGGCTGGGATCGACCGGGCGCCGGACACCAGCAGGTACGAGCGACCGTGTGCCAGCGGCTCCTCGCTCAGCCACACCATGTCGGCCGAGAACCGGTCGGCCGGCTGCAGTTGAGTGTCGCCGACGATGACGTCGCCGCGCGTGATGTCGACCTCGTGATCGAGGGTGAGCGTGACCGCCTGACCGGCGACGGCCTCCTCGAGGTCGCCGCCGTAGACCACGACGCGATCGACCACTGCAGTGCGCCCGGAATCGGCGACGACGATCGAGTCGCCCGGACGGACCGAGCCCGACACGACGGTGCCGGCATAGCCGCGGAAGTTGCCCTCGGCGCGAACGACGTACTGGACCGGGAAGCGGAAGGGACCATCCTGCGGGTCGGCACCCGGCTGCCAGCCCTGCAGGGCCTCGAGCAGGGTCGGCCCGTGGTACCAGGGCATCGACGTTCCGCGCGCAGTGACGTTGTCGCCGGTGTAGGCGCTGATCGGGATGGCCAGCACCTCCTCGACGTCGAGGCGCGCCGCAGAGGTGCGGACGGTGCCGACGATCTCCTCGAAGGCGGCGTGGTCGTAGTCGATGAGGTCCATCTTGTTCACGGCGATGATGACCGTGCGCACGCCCATGAGCGCACACACCGTGAGGTGTCGGTGGGTCTGCGGACGCACGCCGCGAGCAGCATCGACCAGCAGGACTGCGACGTCGCCGTTCGAGGCCGCAACGGCCATGTTGCGCGTGTACTGCTCATGGCCGGGTGCATCGGCGATGAGCACCCGCCGGCCATTGGGCAGGTTCATGTGCCGGTAGGCGACATCGATGGTGATCCCCTGCTCGCGCTCGGCCTCGAGACCGTCGGTGAGCAGCGAGTAGTCGACCTCGCCCAGCGGGATCGTCGAGCCGCCGCGGCGCGTGCGCCTGGCGTACTCGAGCTGGTCGACCGGCACGCTCTCGGTCTCCACGAGCAGGCGACCGATGAGCGTCGACTTGCCGTCGTCGACCGAGCCGCAGGTGACCAGGTGCAGCACGGGTGTGATGGTGGACATCTAGAAGTACCCCTCTGCCTTCTTGGCTTCCATCGAGCCGCCGCCCTCGCCGTCGATGAGGCGTCCTGCCCGCTCCGACAGCCGGGAGGTCTCCATCTCGGTGATGAGGTCGTCGATGTTGTCGGCCAGCGACTCGACCGCGCCGGTCAGCGGGTAGCAGCCGAGGGTGCGGAACCGCACCGAGCGCATCTCCACCTGCTCGCCGTCGCGCAGGGGGAACCGCTCGTCGTCGACCATGATCAGGGCGCCATCGCGCTCGACCACTGGTCGCGGCTTGGAGTAGTAGAGGCTCGGGATGGGGATGCTCTCGCGCCGGATGTAGCGCCAGACATCGAGCTCGGTCCAGTTCGAGAGCGGGAAGACGCGCATCGACTGGCCCTCGGCAAGCGTGGTGTTGGCCGTGCGCCAGAACTCCGGTCGCTGCTTGCGCGGCTCCCATCGGTGTCCGGGCTCGCGCAGGGAGAACACCCGCTCCTTGGCGCGGCTGCGCTCCTCATCGCGCCGCGCACCGCCGATCGCCGCGTCGAAGCCGTAGCGGTCGATGCCCTCGCGCAGGGCGACCGTCTTCATGAGCCGCGTGTACTCGTGGGTGCCGTGACTGAAGGGGCTCACCTGGTCGGCGATCCCCTGCTCGTTCTGGGCGATGCGGAGATCGAGTCCGAGCTCAGCGACGCGCTGGTCGCGGAACTCGATCATCTCCTTGAACTTCCAGGTGGTGTCGACATGCATGACCGGGAACGGGATCGGACCCGGCGCGAACGCCTTCAGCGCCAGATGCAGCAGGACCGAGGAGTCCTTGCCGATGCTGTAGAGCAGCACCGGATTGCGGAACGCGGCCGCGGTCTCCCGGTAGATGTGGATGGCTTCAGCCTCGAGGGCGTCGAGCACTGCTGCATAGGGGACTTCGGTCATGCTTCAGACATCACTTCCTGGCCGTATTCGTCATCCTCGGACATCGCCATCGTGCCGTCGCCGAAGCGAGGATCCTTGCCCTGCGCCAGGAGTGCGGCCGCGCGGGCTGCATGCCTGGCCTCGGCCTCGGCCTGCGAGGCGGTGATGAAGTCGGCGTCCAGGGCCGGGCTGTCGGCATGCACCTTCGGGTTGCGCGCGCTGATCCACGAGTCGAGACCCGGGGCTGACTCCACCGAGGTGATGAGGCAGTAGCGGGGCTTGTCGCCACGGTGCCACACCGAGTGGTACAGGCGCTGGGTGTCGATGACGACCTGGGCCCCCGCGGGCAGCGGCACGAGCGTCTCGGTGGAGGGATCGTCCTTGACCTCACGCAGGAGCATGACGGACTCGGCGTCGTCGGTCAGGTTGAAGAAGGCGCGCACGATCCACCCGGTGCCCTCAGGATTGAGGCGGTTGTTGTCGTCGCGGTGCAGGTTGTAGATCGCATCGGTATAGGAGTTGGGCTGCAGCTCGATCACCCGGCAGCGGCCGATGTTGGTGTCGAAGGCACGCGCACGCTCGGTCAGGATCGGGGCGATGGCGACGTTCTCGGGCACCCAGACGCCGTCCTTGTCGGTCTTGGGCGGCGTGTGATTCCAGAATCCATCGCACTCGATGTCGCCGTAGGCGCTGGCCAGCGGCGCGAAGCGGGTGTCACCTGAGGACTTCCAGTCGACGTAGATGAGGTCATCCCACTCGCGCGGATCGGCCTGCTGGTCATAGGAGTCCACGATGGCGAAGCCGGTCTCGTTGAGGATGGGGAGCTTGAGGTAGGACATGGCACACCCTTTCGCGTCGAATTACCCCAGTTTCCCATGCAGCCGTGCCGCATCGGCATACAGACATACAGCGGCGGCAGCCGCCACATTGAGAGATTCCGCACGTCCATGGATCGGAATCCGCACCTGTACATCAGCCAGTGCGCGAGCCTCCTCGCTCACCCCGGCCGCCTCAGCACCGAAGACCCAGCAGATCGACTGGCTCCTCGGCACTGAACCTAACCAGTCCCCGACCTCCTGCGCAGCATCCCCCGTTGCTATTGCGAAGATCATGCGAGAACGATCAATGGAGGCCGCCACCTCGCCCAGCGTCACGTCAGTCGCGATCGGCAGGTGGAACAGCGAGCCGGCGGTGGCGCGCACGCACTTGCCATTGGTCGGGTCGACCGAGCCCGAGGTGAGCACGACCCCGGCGGCTCCAGCAGCATCGGCCGTGCGGATGATCGCGCCGGCGTTGCCGGGCTCGCCGACGCCGTCGAGCAGCACCGACGGCGCACCGCCACCGGGCAGGGCCTGATCGAGGGTCGCACTGCGCCAGCGGCACACCGCCACGATCCCCTGCGGGCTGGCAGTCTCGGCCAGCGCCAGCATGACCGGCTCGGAGACCACGGTGACCGGCAGGTGCGCGACCAGCGCCAGGATCTGCGGCGCGAGGTCGGCCTGCACGAACACCTCGACGATCAGGGACGTCGTCGCGGCCTCACGCACCGCCTGCGGCCCCTCAACGAGGAAAAGGCCGGCATCACGCCGGCCCTTCCTCGCATGCAGTCGTCGAACCGCCTGGACCCGCTCCGAGGTGCGGGAGGTCAGGGTCGGGCGCTCGTTGACCAAGGCTACGCAGATTGCGCAGGCACGTGCGCCCGCGCGACCTCGACGAGGGTCGCGAAGGCGGCCGCGTCGTTGACCGCGAGCTCGGCGAGCATGCGGCGGTCGACCTCGATGTTGGCCTCCTTGAGGCCCTGGATGAATCGGTTGTAGGTCATGCCGTTCGCGCGAGCGCCGGCGTTGATGCGCTGGATCCACAGGCGACGGAAGTCGCCCTTGCGCGTACGACGGTCGGCGTACGCGTAGACCATGGAGTGCGTGACCTGCTCCTTGGCCTTGCGGTACAGCCGCGAGCGCTGCCCGCGATAGCCGCTTGCGCGCTCGAGGACCTCACGACGCTTCTTGTGGGCATTCACTGCCCGCTTGACACGTGCCATTGCTCTTCTCCTGAACCTTCATGCCGTACAGCACGGCAAAACCATTGGGGACCGGTCGACCTAGTGACCGAGCAGCTTCTTGACCTTCTTGGCATCGCCCGGTGCGAGCACCTTGTCGCCCTCGATGCGACGGGTGCGACGTGAGGACTTGACCTCCATCAGGTGGCGACGGCCGGCCTGCTCATGCGTGATCTTGCCGGAACCGGTGACCTTGAAGCGCTTCTTGGCGCCGCTGTGGGTCTTCTGCTTGGGCATGTCGTTCCTTTGCTGGTTGATCGGACTTTCGGGCTGTGGGTGCACCTGCAGGGCGCTAGGCCTCTGCGGGGACGTCGTCGACGGGAGCCTGCGCGGCCTCGGCCTCACCAGTGGACTTGACCACATCCGCCTTGCGACGGTGCGGCGCCACCACCATGATCATGTTGCGGCCGTCCTGCTTGGGCGTGGCCTCCACGAATCCCAGCTCCTGCACATCGTCGGCCAGGCGCCCCAGGAGGCGCAGGCCGAGCTCTGGGCGACTCTGCTCGCGACCACGGAACATGATCGTGATCTTGACCTTGTCGCCTGCCTTCAGGAACCGCTCGACGTGACCCTTCTTGGTCTCATAGTCGTGCTGGTCGATCTTCGGGCGGAGCTTCATCTCCTTGATGATGGTGTGCGTCTGGTTGCGACGCGATTCGCGCTCCTTCTGTGCGGCCTCGTACTTGAACTTGCCGAAGTCCATGAGCTTGCACACCGGAGGCTTGGCCATCGGTGCGACCTCGACGAGGTCGAGATCGGCCTCGAGCGCCAGTCGCAGCGCATCCTCGATGCGCACGATGCCGACCTGCTCGCCTGCGGGCCCGACCAGGCGGACCTCAGGAACGCGAATGCGGTCGTTGATTCGTGGTTCGACGCTGATGGCGCCTCCTTGCTCGTGCGGTCACCTGATGATCCGGTCCGAGGGGAGACCCCAGGACAGGCGCAGGAGGACGGCAGCACGAACGGGCACGACGAGCGTGCCTGTGCGCGTGACCCGTGGCATCTGGTGCGATGCACAGGTGGGAGCCGGGGCCCCTCTTGCGCGATCGGGCCATGACGGCCTGATCAATCACCCGGGAGCGTACCAGCCGGTGCTGGCCGACCGGAAATCGTGCGCTCAGGCGCCCGCGGGCTGCCCCTGGGCCAGGAAGGCCAGGCGCTCGCCCGTGACCACGTGCCGGGCCGGCCCCATGACGTCGATGACGATCGCGGTGGCCTCCGACTCGAGGGCCGCACGCGCCGCATCGGGCCCCGTCACCGGCACCGGCCGCGCGGCAGGGTCCCAGCTGGCCATGGAGTCCACGCCGGTGAAGGCGAGCAGCCCACGCTCGCCGCCGGGGCTGATCATCGACACCACGGTCATGTGACTGTCCTTGTCGCCGCCGTGCTCGTCGACGGCGTCGAGCACCGCGACCACGGCGACCAGCAGGCGCGAGTCCATGAGGAGCTCGAGCACCAGGTCGCGCGCAAGCCCATCGTCGAGCAGCTGCGGGCCTGCGGCAATCGCCTCGCGCAGCGCGAGGTCAGCCGAGCCTTCGTCGCCGGCGAACTGCGGCGTGGCCAGGTGTCGCCCCCGACCGAGGGAATCAGGCGCCATGGCTACAGGCGGCAGGCCCGGATGTCGGTGACGAGGATGCCTCGGGCACCGAGTTCGTAGAGGTCGTCCATGATGTGGTGGACATCGGCTGCCGGCACCATGGCGCGCACGGCGAACCAGTCGGACTCGTGCAGCGGGGACACAGTCGGGGACTCGATGCCCGGCGTGATCGCGCATGCGGCCTCGAGCTCGCTCGTGCGGATGTCGTAGTCGACGAGCACGAAGGTGCGCGCGACGATGACGCTCTGCAGCCGACGGATCAGCGTGTCGACGCCGGGCGTCATGGGTGCACCGGTGCGTCGCACGACCGTGGCCTCGGAGACCAGGATCGGCTCCCCCACGATCTCCAGTCCTGCGCGCCGCAGCGTCGTGCCGGTGGCGACGACGTCGGCCACCGCATCGGCCACGCCGAGGG
>JAQTXL010000101.1 GCA_028688835.1 Candidatus Nanopelagicales bacterium
GGACACGGCCGGGATCACCAGCAGGATCGCACCGACCACGGCCACGCCCTGCACCAGCGTCATGAGCGCGCCTGCCGCGCCGAGCCCGTAGGCCTCACGTCGTCCCAGGCGGGTGAGCTCGGCATCGAGCTGCGCGAGCCGGCCGAGCGCTCGGTCCTCGGCGCCCAGCGCCGAGAGGTCGGCGACCGCGGTGAAGCCGGTCACCATGCTCGTGGCCAGCTGTGCCCGGGCCGGCGCGAACTGCGCCTCGGCCCGGGCAGTCACGCGCGAGACGATCCAGGGCACGAGCACCAGGGCGGCCAGGCCGACCAGCGCGATGAACACGCCCAGGCTCGGCAGCAGCCAGGCCAGGAACACCACCGAGCCTGCTACCACGAGCGCCGCCTGCGCCCACGGCAGCACCACGCGCAGGGGCAGGTCGACTGCGGTGTCCACGTCGGCCACGAGCCTGCTGAGCAGGTCACCCCGGCCGAAGTGCGCGATGCCGCCTGGGGCCAGCCGCTCGAGCTGCTGGTACACCGATACGCGAAGACCCGCGAGCCCGCGGAAGGCAGCGGCATGCCCGGCCAGGCGCTCGGTGTAGCGGAACAGGGCACGCGACAGCGCGAAGGCACGCACCATGACCGCGGCGACACTGAGCGTGAGCACTGGCGGTGCGCCTGCAGCGGTGGCGATGAGCCAGGCCGAGGTGCCGAGCAGGGCGACCGCACTGGCGGACGCGACGAAGCCCAGCAGCGCTGCACCGGTGAGGGCCGGGCGCTGCTCGCGCATCGCCTGCCATACGGTGCGCACCGGAGTCGATCTCATGAGACGCCGCCGGTGATGGTGACCACCTGGTCGGCGATGGCGAGCATCGCGGGCCGATGCGCGACCACGAGCACGACGGCGCCGGCGTCAGCCGCCGCGCGGATCGCCATGAGCACCGCCTGCTCGCTCGCGGCATCGAGCGCGGCGGTCGGCTCGTCGAGGATGAGCACCTGCGGGGCGCGCACCAGGGCGCGGGCCAGTCCGATGCGCTGCGACTGCCCGACCGAGATGCCCGAGCCGTCGGTGCTGAGCTCGCGCGCGAGTCCGAGTCCGTCCGCGGCGATCTCGTCGGCGATCCCCGCCTGCCGGAGTGCGTCCTGGACCTGCGTATCCGAGGCATCCGGCGCGCCCAGGGTGATCACGTCGCGCAGTGTCGCCCGCCCGCCCAGGTCGGCGCCGACCAGGTGCGCACGCTGCGGCACCCACCCGAACTGCGCACGCCATGCGTCGGGGGCCGTGTCGGCCTGGTCGACCGTGGTGTCGGCCTCGAGCCACACACGGCCGGCGCTGGGCGGCACGAAGCCCATGATCGCCGCGAGCAGCGTCGTCTTGCCCGAGCCCGAAGGCCCTGCCAGGGCCGTGATCTGCCCCGCCATGGCCCGGAAGGACACCGGTGCCAGTGCCTGGTGGTCTCCGAAGCGCACCGCGAGCCCGGTGACCCCGAGCGCGGCCACGCGACCGGTGACCTCGGCTGGGGTGGGCTTGGCCGGTGCCTCGTCGCCGATGAGTGCGAAGACCCGCTCTGCTGCGCCCAGGCCCTCGGAGGCCGCATGGAACTGCTGGCCCACCATGCGCAGCGGCAGGTAGGCCTCCGGCGCGAGGATGAGCACGAACAGGGCGGTGCTGTACTGCATCTGGCCCTCGGCGAGGCGCAGGCCGACGGACACCGCCACCAGGGCCACCGACAGGGTCGCCAGCAGCTCGAGGGCCAGTGACGACAGGAACGAGATCCGCAGCACGCCCATGGTCGAGCGCCGGTACTCCTCGCCGATCGCGCGGATCGCGCGCTCCTGGTCCTTGGCCCGTCCGAAGGCCTTGAGGGTCGGCAGGCCCGACACGAGGTCGAGGAAGTGGCCCGACAGCCGGCCCAGGACGCGCCACTGGCGATCGACGCGCGACTTCGTGTACATGCCGATGAGCGCCATGAACAGCGGGATGAGCGGGATGGTCACGGCGATGATGACCGTGCTCAGCAGGTCCGCACCGATGATGGACACCAGCACCGCGACGGGCACGATCACCGCCAGGATCAGCTGGGGCAGGTACCTGGCGTAGTAGGCATCGAGGCCGTCGATGCCGCGCGTCATGAGCGAGGCGACCTCGCCCGGCGTGCTGCCCGCAGGGCCGTACGGCCCCTCGCGCAGGATGCTCGCTGCGGCGGCCTGCCGCAGCTCCTGCTTCGCGGTTGCGGCCGACCGGAACGCGGCCACCTCGGCGAACCAGTTGAGCAGGGCGCGCACGATGAAGACACCGGCCAGGACAGCGATCGACGGCAGCACTGCATCGAGGGTGGCGCCGTTGGCGGTCACGTCGACGATGATGCTGGAGAGCACGTGCGCCTGCACGATCACGACACCTGCGGTCAGGGCACCGACGATCACCGCCAGCGCGAGGAACCTGCGACTGCTGCGTGCGTACCTCAGCAGTCGGGGATCGATGGGCCTCACTGCGCCATTCTCGCGGACGGCGTCAGCGCAGACCAATCGCCGTCAGCTGGGGATCATGGACGACGTGATGCGCTTGCGGAACACCCAGTACGTCCAGCCCTGGTACAGGAGCACCAGCGGGGTCATGATCACTGCGACGATCGTCATCACCGTCAGCGTGTACGACTGGCTCGAGGCGTTGTAGACGGTCAGGTTGTAGGCCGGATCGATGGCGCTGGGCATGACGTTCGGGAACAGGCCCACGAACAGTGCCGCAACCGCAAGCCCGATGGTGCCGGCGCTGAGGATGAACGCCCAGCCGTCGCGTCCCCGGATCGTCGCGAGCAGGCCGCCGAGCCAGAGCACAGCCGCCACCAGCACGAGCGGGAGCGTCACTGCAACGCGCTCACTGAAGGTCTGCGCCCACAGCAGTGCGACCACTGCGAAGACTGCCGCGACGACGCCCACGCGCACGGCCACCTTGCGTGAGGCCTCGCGCACCTCCCCCGACGTCTTCAGGGCCAGGAAGATCGCGCCGTGCGTGGCGAAGACCGTGAGGGTCATGAGGCCGACGACGAGGGCGAACGGATTGAGCAGGTCGAAGAACGACCCGATGTAGTTGATCGAGCCGGCGTCCGCGGCGTTGCCGGTGCTCGAGGCGATCTGCGAGCCGCCGACGATGTTGCCGAAGGCGACGCCGAAGAGCAATGCGGGCAGCGCCGAGCCGACGACGATCGCGGCATCCCAGTTGCGACGCCACTTCGCGTCGTCCTTCTTGCCGCGGTACTCGAAGGCGACGCCACGGAGGATGAGCGCCAGCAGCACGAGGAACAGTGCGAGGTAGTAGCCGCTGAAGAGTGTCGCGTACCAGAGCGGGAAGGCCGCGAAGGTCGCACCACCGGCGACGAGCAGCCAGACCTCGTTGCCGTCCCAGACCGGTCCGATGGTGTTCACCATGACGCGACGGTTGACGTCATTGCGCCCGATCACGGGCAGGAGCATGCCGACACCCAGGTCGAAGCCATCGAGCACGAAGTACCCGATCCACAGGACAGCGACCAGGATGAACCAGACGGTGACGAGATCCATGTCAGTTCCTTCTCCCAGATCAGTATGCGAAGTAGAGCTGCTTGTCGGCGTCGTCCTGCGAGTCCTCGAAGGGATCCTCGGACGCGATCTCCGGTGGACCGGCCTTGATCGCCTTGAGCATCAGGCGCACCTCGAAGAAGGCCAGCACGGCATAGACGAGCGTGAACCCGATGAAGGAGATGAGCACTGATGCAGTGCCCACCGTCGGCGAGACTCCGTCGGCGGTCTTCTGCAGGCCGAAGACGATCCACGGCTGTCGGCCCATCTCAGTGAAGATCCAGCCCGCCGAGATGCCGAACAGCGGCAGGAAGGTGATCACCGCAGTCGCCGCCGCGAATACGGTGCTCTTGGGGTTGCGGCCGCCGCGGAAGCGCCACAGGGTCCACAGGGCGTAGAGGGCTGCGAGCATGCCCAGGCCGATCATCATGCGGAAGCCCCAGTAGGTCACCGGGACGTACGGGCTGTAGTCACCGGGGCCGTACTGCTGCACGTACTGCGCCTGCAGGTCGTTGATGCCCTGCACCGTGCCGTCGAAGGATCCGGTGGCGAGGAAGGACAGGAGCCCGGGCACCTCGATGATGCGTGTCGCACTGTCGCCGGCGAGATCACCGACGCTCAGGATCGAGAACGGCGCATTCGCCGTGGTCTCGTACAGCCCCTCGGCGGCGGCCATCTTCATCGGCTGCTGCTCGACCATCACCTTGGAGTCGAGGTCGCCGGTGATGGAGACCACCACTGCGGCGATGAGGATCACCCACGTGCCGGCCTTCACTGCCGGACGGAACACGTCGAGGTGCCGATCCTTGGACATGTGCCAGGCACCCACTGCGGCGACGAAGGCGCCAGCGACCAGGAAGGACGCGGAGATCGTGTGGGTGAAGGCGAGGATCGACGTGTTCTGGAAGAGCACCGCGCCGATGTCGTTGAGCACTGCCCGACCAGTGGTCTCACTGATCTCGTAGCCCGTCGGGTGCTGCATCCACGAGTTGGCGGCCAGGATGAAGAAGGCGGAGAACAGGGTGCCGAAGGCCGCCGCCCAGATGGTCGCCAGGTGCAGCTTCTTGGGCAGGCGGTCCCAGCCGAAGATCCACAGGCCCAGGAAGGTCGACTCGAGGAAGAAGGCCAGCAGGCCCTCCATGGCCAGTGGAGCGCCGAAGACGTCGCCGACGAACTTCGAGTAGTCCGACCAGTTCATGCCGAACTGGAACTCCTGCACGATGCCGGTCACCACGCCCATGGCGAAGTTGATGAGGAAGAGCTTCCCGAAGAACTTCGTGAGGCGCAGGTACTTGACGTTCCCGGTGCGCACCCACGCGGTCTGGAAGCCGACCACGAACCATACGGTGCCGAGCGTGAGCGGCACGAAGAGGAAGTGATAGACGGTCGTCACTGCGAACTGCCAGCGTGCCAGGTCAAGATTCATGTCGCCTCTTCACAGTCAGGTCGTGAAGTGAACGCTATAAGTCGATTTGCCTGATTCCCCAGGGAAAGAGGGGACCAAAGTCCTCACTTGGGGCCTCAAAGGGTCGTAGCGTCTGCCAGATTCATCACACTCGGGGGGCTGGCGATGCTGAGTCTGCGCACCTGGTCCCGCGGGCTGTCGATCGCCAGTGCCGCGCTCATCGTCGTCTGCGCCGGCCTGCTCGCCGCGGATGAGCTGGAGGCTCGCCGCACTCGCGCCCTGCTCGACGAGCAGTGGGAACCGGCTGTGCTGTCGCAGATGACGCTCCAGCGCGCCGAGCTGCGAGCGATCACGGCGGTCCAGGCGTCGATCGACCACCACGCGCCAGCGCAGGTCGCGCGCGCCAATGCCGACGTGCAGGAGCTCGGTCGCGCACTCAGGCGCTCGACCGTGCCCGGCACCAGCAGCGCGCTGGACGCACTCGATCGCTCGGCCCGGGCCGCCGCTGCCTCATGGCTGTCGACCGTCGCCGAGCCGGCACTCGGCCGCGGCCTGCCGCGGCTGAGGACCGAGCACGTGCTGCTCGCGGCAAGCATGCTCGACGCCTCGCACGCGCTCGGCAGCACCCTCGACGAGGCGCGCACGCAGCTGCGTGACTCGCTGGAGCACACCGAGACGCTGCTGCGCTCGACGTTCGTGATCGAGACCGTGCTCCTGATGGTGCTGCTCGTGGCCCTGCTCGTCGGCACCGAACGGCGGGTGCTGCGGCCGATCAGGGCACTGCGCGACGACCTCGGCCGTGCAGCACGCGAGCACGAGCACGTCATCCGCAGGCAGGGCCCGCCTGAGATCGCCGACGTCGGCACCGATGCCGAGCACCTGCGGCGCTCGCTGGTCCAGGAGCACGACACCTCAGTGCAGCGCGCAGCAGCCATCGACCAGCGCGCGCCGATCACCGCGGCGATCCGGGCAGAGCTCGACCTGTCCGATCGCGCGGTCGCGGGCGTGCACGGCTTCCACCGGCCGATCGAGGGTGTGATCGCCGGCGACTGGTGGTGGGCCGGCAGCAGGCCCGATGGCGTGCGTATGTTCGCCGTGGCCGATGTCTCGGGCCATGGCGTGACTGCCGGGGTCATGGCGCTGCAGACGCAGGCGATCGTGAGCGCAGCGCTCACGGCATCCGTGGCACCGGTCGATGTCGTGCGGCTCGTGGCTGATCGAGCCTGGCCCTCTGGGATGTTCGCCACCCTCTTCGTCGGCGCCATGGACGGCGACCGGCTCGACTACTGCTCCGCCGGGCACCCGTGCGCACTGGTGCTCGCGCCTGAGCGGACCGACGAGCTGGCGGCGACCGGGCCGGTGGTCAGCGGCCTCGGTGGCCACTGGCGCCAGGCGCAGGTCGTGGTGCCGACTGCCGGTGCGTGCCTGATCGCCACCGACGGCCTGCTCGAGGCCAGCGACGAGGACGATGTGCCGCGCTGGGCTGCGCAGGCGTGGCGCACGGCCGGTGGCGATGCTGCCGAGGCGCTGCAGCTGCTGACGGCGGTGGCACGCGAGCGCTCACGCACCTGGACGGACGACATCACTGCGCTCCTCGTCACTGCGGGCCCGCGGACGTGAGCCCGCCCCGACCTCAGCGCTCCAGGCGCGGTCGCTGCAGGTAGCGCGCATGGGCGCTGTTGAGCCCCAGCGCGATGGCCGCCGCACATGCGTCGGCTCCCTCGCCGTCGCGACCGAGGCGGTAGAGCAGCTCGGCACGCGAGGCGTGCCACCACGCGTGCTGGTCCAGGCCCGTGATGGCGTCGACCTCCGCAAGACCGACGGCCGCGCCGTCGCGCTCGGCGATGGCGCTGGCCCGGCCGAGCCGGGCTGCGGGCACGTCCTGGACCGACAGCAGCACGTCGTACCAGGACACGATCGCGTCCCAGTCGGTGCTGGCGTAGTCCGGGGCGAGGGCGTGGCAGGCCGCGATGGCGGCCTGCACGGCGTACTGGTCGGGCTGGCGGGGGGTCCGGCGCAGGGCGGCGCCGACGAGCTCCACCCCCTCGCGGATCTGCGCGGCATTCCACAGGCCACGGTCCTGCTCGGCCAGCGGGATGACGTCTCCCGCGCCATCACTGCGAGCAGCCCGGCGCGAATCCTGCAGGAGCATGAGCGCGAGCAGTCCGCTCACCGAGGCCTCGTCCGGCATGAGTGCATGGGCAAGGCGGCCCAGGCGCAGGGCCTCGTCCGTCAGGACCACGCGCATGAGGTCCTGGCCACCACCGGCCGCGTACCCCTCGTTGAAGATGAGGAAGATCGTCGTCAGCACGCCGGGCAGGCGCGTCGGCAACTCATCGTCCGACGGCACGCGGTACGGGATGCGCGCGATCCTGATCTTCTGCTTGGCACGCGTCAGTCGCTTGGCCATGGTCTGCTCGGGCACCACGAGGGCCCGAGCGATCTCGACAGTGCTCAGCCCTCCGAGGGTGCGCAGGCACAGGGCCACCTGCGCATCGAGCGACAGGCTCGGATGGCAGCAGGTGAACATGAGCCGCAGC
>JAQTXL010000009.1:0-3919 GCA_028688835.1 Candidatus Nanopelagicales bacterium
ACGTGCGATCGAGCAGCACGCCGCGATCCTCGAACAGCTTGGCCATCACGCGGTGGGTGATGGTGGCACCGACCTGGCTCTTGATGTCGTCACCGACGATGGGCAGGCCGGCATCCTCGAACTTCTTCGCCCAGGCAGGAGTTCCGGCGATGAAGACGGGCAGTGCATTGACGAAGCCGCAGCCGGCATCGATCGCGCACTGCGCGTAGAAGCGAGCAGCATCCTCCGAGCCGACGGGCAGGTAGCATACGACGACGTCGACCTTGGCCTCCTTGAGCGCGGCGACGATGTCGACCGCGGGCTCATCGGACTCGGTGATGGTCTCGCGGTAGTACTTGCCCAGGCCGTCGAGCGTGTGCCCGCGCTGGACGATGACACCGGTGGGCGGCACATCGCAGATCTTGATCGTGTTGTTCTCGGAGGCGCCGATGGCGGCAGCCAGATCCTGGCCGACCTTCTTGGCATCGACATCGAATGCGGCCACGAACTGGACGTCGCGCACGTGGTACTCGCCGAACTGCACGTGCATCAGACCGGGGACAAACCCTTGCGGATCAGCGTCCTTGTAGTACTCGACACCCTGGACGAGCGATGCCGCACAGTTGCCTACGCCGATGACGGCGACGCGAACTGATCCCATGATTTCTCCTTGTGTGTGTGTCAGGTCGTGCTGTGGTGCTGAGCTTGTTCTGCGTTCTTCCGCTCAGTGGTGATGAGTTCGTTGAGCCAGCGCACCTCGCGCTCGGCTCGATCGAGTCCGTGGTTCTGCAGCTCGAGCGTGTAGGCGTCGACGCGGTCGCGCGAGCGCAGCATGCTCTCGCGCAGTGCTGCGACACGCTCCTCCATGCGCGAGCGCCGTCCCTCGAGGATGCGCAGCCGGACCCATGCCTCGGTGCGGCCGAAGAACGCCAGGTGCGCGGCGAAGCCCTCGTCCTCCCAGGACTCCGGACCGGCCTCGTTGACCCACGCGTCGAAGGCGTCCTTGCCGTCGCCGGTGAGCGAGTAGACGACGCGCGAGCGGCGACCGCTCAGGGGCGGCGCGCTGCTCTCGGTGGCGGGGGTGACATGGACCTGCTCGAGGAGCCCGCGCTGCTCCAGGCGGCGCAGGCAGGGGTACAGGGAGCCGAAGGACAGGGTGCGGAACGGGCCCAGGACGGTGTCGAGGCGCTTGCGCAGCTCGTAGCCGTGCAGCGGGCCGTCGCCGAGCATGCCGAGCACGGCGAACTCGAGGATGTCAGCGCGCTTGCTCATGTCGGCAAGATATATCAAATCGATATATCACCGCAAACGACCCGCGGGCCGACGGCAATCTAGACTGTCCCGATGGCCGGACCCAGGAAGACCGCGATCCGCGGCACCGTCGTGCGCGGCCAGTCGGCCAAGCCGGGCCGCCCGGGCAAGGCCGAGCCACTGGCGCCGGCGGAGCCGGTCAAGGACCCCACGGCACCGCGCTCCCCGGTCGACTACGCCCTGCAGCGTCGCGCGTCCCTGCACGCCTTCTTCAACGGCGGCATGCTCAGCAGCGAGTTCTGCGATGCCGATCCGTACCTGCTCAAGGCGGCGAAGTTCCACGGCGAGCCGGCCGGCACCAAGTGCCCGGTGTGCCGCGAGCCGGACTTCCGCACGGTCACGTACGTCTACGGCGACCAGCTCGGCCCGTACTCGGGCCGGGTGCGCCAGACCGACGAGCTGCCCGATCTGGCGCGATCCTTCGGCGAGTTCAAGGTCTATGTCGTCGAGGTCTGCCAGCGTTGCCATTGGAACTTCCTGACCCGCACATACGTCTTGGGTGATGGAGTCCCCCGTCGTGCACCCCGCACGCCGCGCGACCTCATCGATCTCGAAGGGAATACGTGACCCAGGGTCAGCGAGGCGGCGGACAGCGTCCGCCTGCGCGCTCCGGGAACGGCCGTCCGGCCCCGGCCCGCCGCCCGGCGCGTCGGCCGGTGCCCAAGCGGCGTCACTGGCTGCGCCGCATCATCCTCGGCGGGATCGTCATCGTGGTCGTGGCGATCGTCGGGTTCATCGTCGCCCTGTCGCTCACCACGATCCCGACACCGAACGAGCTCGCGACCACCCAGGCCACGATCGTCTACTACGCCGACGGCACCAACGAGGTGGGCCGCCTGGGCGACTCGTCGCGCCGCAGCGTCCCGCTGGCCCAGGTGCCCGACCAGGTGCAGAAGGCGGTGCTGGCCGCCGAGGACCGCGAGTTCTACAACCACGGGGGCATCTCGCCGGTCGGCTTCATCCGTGCGCTCTTCAACAACGCCACCGGCGGCGCGACCCAGGGCGGCAGCACGATCACGCAGCAGTACGCCAAGAACGCCTTCCTGACGCAGGAGCGCTCGTGGAGCCGCAAGATCAAGGAGGCGCTGCTGTCGATGAAGATCGAGACGGTGCAGTCCAAGGACCAGATCCTCGAGAACTACCTCAACACCATCTACTTCGGTCGCAACGCGTACGGCATCGATGCTGCGGCCCGCAGCTACTTCGGCAAGCCCGTCGCCGACCTCACGCTGTCCGAGGGCGCGGCACTGGCGGCCATCATCAACTCCCCGAGCTACTACGCCCAGCCGGAGCGTGCAGGCACCCTGCGCGGACGCTGGAACTACGTGCTCGACGGCATGCTGAGCCAGGGGTGGATCACGGAGGAGCAGCGCTCGCAGGTGCGCTTCCCCGATCTCAACAAGGCGGTCAACGGCAATCGGCTTGGGGGGCAGACGGGCTACCTCCTCCAGGCGGTCAAGGACCAGCTCGTGGGGCTGGGCTTCGACGAGGCCGAGGTCGAGGGCGGCGGCTTCCGGATCGTCACGACCCTCGAGAAGAAGGCGGAGGACGCGGCGATCGCAGCGGTCGACAACGCCGGACCGAAGTCGCGCATCCGCGGCCTGCGCATCGGGCTCGCCTCCGTGCGTCCCGCAACCGGCGAGATCGTCGCCCTCTACGGCGGCAAGGACTTCATCACCGACCAGATCAACAACGCGACGCGTCCGTTCGCCCAGGCGGGCTCGACCTTCAAGCCCTTCGCGCTGGCCGCGGCCACCGAGCGGGACTACAACCTCAGCACGGTCTGGAACGGCAACTCGCCGACCACCGTCAACGGCTACACGCTCACCAACTACAACGACAAGTCCTACGGCCAGGTGTCGCTCCTCAAGGCGACCCTGCACTCCATCAACTCGGCCTATGTGCAGCTCGAGTCCGCGGTCGGCGTCGACCGCGTCGCTGATGCGGCCGTGCGTGCGGGGGTCCCGTCGGACACCCCGGGCCTCAATCTCGACAAGCTCGACCTGACATTCGTCCTGGGCACGGCATCGCCCTCGGGGCTGGCGATGGCCAACGCCTACGGCACCTTCGCGAACCAGGGCGTGCGGGCCTCGAGCTCGATCATCAAGCAGGTGCTGGGCACCAACGGCGGGCTCCTCTACGAGTACCAGCCCTCCCAGACGGCCGAGTTCGACTCGCGCGTAGCCAACACCGTGACCTACGCACTGGGCAGGAACGTCGAGCGCGGCACGGCGTTCGCCGCGCGCGATCTGGGGCGCCCGGCCGCGGCCAAGACCGGCACCACCGACGGCAACAAGAGCGCATGGTTCGTCGGCTACACCCCGCAGCTGTCGACCGCGGTGCTCATGGCCAAGGAGCAGGGCGGACTGCCGGTCTCGCTGTCGGGCACCGGTGGACTCACCACGGTCACGGGCGGCTCCTTCCCGGCGGCGATGTGGACGGCCTACATGAAGCGCGCCCTCAGGGGCACCCCGGTCGTCCCCCTCCCCGACCCACCGGCCTCGGTCACCGACACGTGGAACTGCGCCGACCTCACGGCGGGCAACGGCGGCATCCCGCCCCTGGGCTGCCCCAACGCGAGCGTGACCGAGTTCGGCCCCGAGCCCGTGGGCGAGGCCGGCATCAGCGA
>JAQTXL010000009.1:4019-33708 GCA_028688835.1 Candidatus Nanopelagicales bacterium
CGGTCACCGACACGTGGAACTGCGCCGACCTCACGGCGGGCAACGGCGGCATCCCGCCCCTGGGCTGCCCCAACGCGAGCGTGACCGAGTTCGGCCCCGAGCCCGTGGGCGAGGCCGGCATCAGCGATGCGACGGGTGCGCCGCTGCCATCGAGCCAGCCGGTGCCTGCGGGCGATGGCGCCCCGCAGGTCGTGCCCGGCACCCGACCGGGCCGCACCACGAACCCCGCACCCGCACCGACGCGCACCAAGACACCGACCAAGGCGCCGACCAAGGCACCCGACCGGGCCAACGGTGACCGCGCCCCCGGGTTTGCGGGCTAGCCCCCATGACGACCCGTCCCACGCACGACGACCCGCTGATCGCCGCCAGCGCCGAGCTGATCGGCGGTCCCTCCGGCGACCTGCGCACCGAGCGTCCACGGTGGTGGTCACCGCTGCGGGTGCTCATCGTCCTGACCGGCCTTGGCTACGCCCTGGGCATCTGGCTCGACTCGTCGTGCCGCGGGACCCAGTGGGCCTCACCGGAGCGCTATGAGCACCTGTGCTACACCGACATCCATCCCTACTTCACCATCAAGGGACTCGCTGACGGCGTCTTCCCGTACCTGGGGCAGGCCTCGCCCGAGCAGATGATCGATGCACCGGTGCTCGTCGGGCTGTTCATGCAGGTCTCAGCGATGCTCACCTCGGTCATCCACGGTGTGTGGTCGCACCTCGATCAGGCGGTGCTCTTCACCGACGTCACCACCGTGCTGCTCTTCATCCCGCTCGTGGTCGCGGTCGTCGCGACCTCCCTCGCCGTGCGCAATCGTCCCTGGGATGCGGCGATGGTGGCCCTGGCGCCGATGATGGTGCTCGCGGCGACCATCGGCTGGGACCTGCTCGCGGTCGCCCTGGTCGCCCTGTCCTACCTCGCCCTGCAGCGGGGGCACCCCGTCGTCAGCGGGATCCTGCTGGGCGCGGCCCTGTGCGCCGCCCACTACCCGATCGCGATCATGATCGCCGGGCTCGTGCTGGCCCTGCGCACGGGCCGATGGCGGCTCACCGCGCAGGTCCTCGGTGCGGCCGTGGCGACCTGGCTGGTCGTCAACCTGCCGTTCATGCTGCTCAACCTCGACGGCTGGTCGCCGATCTACCGGCGACTGCTCGATGGTGGCGCCGAGCTGGGCTCGGCCTGGTACGCGATCACGCAGATGGGCGGTCCCTCGTTCGCCGCGCCTGCGCTCACGGCCCTGTCCGTCGGCACCTTCCTGGTCCTGTGCCTGGGGATCGCAGTGCTCGTGCGCAGGGCGCCGCAGGCACCGCGCCTGGCCTCGGTCGTCTTCCTCGTCGCGGCGGCCTTCACCCTCACCGCCAAGGGATTCGCGCCCCAGTTCGGGCTCTGGCTGATCCCCCTCGCCGTGCTCGCACGTCCGCGCTGGCGTGACTTCCTCATCTGGCAAGCGTGCGAGGTCGCCTACTTCGCCGCAGTGTGGTGGTTCCTTGCGGGCTACCAGATCGAAGGCGCCAAGGGCCTGACGCCGCAGTGGTACACCGTGGCGACCCTCGTGCACATCGCGGGCACGGTCTACTTCGCGATCATGGTGAGCCGCGACCTGCTCCACCCGGATCTGGATCCGGTGCGGGCTACGACTCCAGTCCCTGAACCGAGTCGAACCGCGACGTCGTGAAGCGCACGTCGGCGGTCAGCGTGTCGCCGACCTGCGGGACCACGACCCCGCGGGGCAGCCAGACCATCGAGTGATGCTGGTGCGGGGTCTCGGCGAACCAGCGCTGCCGGCCCTGCCACGTGAACGGCGACAGGGCGCGCCCAGCGGCGTCGAGCGCCCCGGTTCCCGCAGTGACCACGCGCTGGCGCAGCGAGGCCGCAGGCGACGGCGCGGCGAGTCCGATGCCGTGGGCAGTGCCGCCCGAGACGACAAGGAGCGTGCCGCCGCTGGGTCCTGAGCGCTGGCGGTACCCGACATGCGCACCGTCGTCGAGCGGATGCACGGCAAGCACCGAGCCGCGGGCGGTCAGGGCGCCGCGATCCCCCAGCCACAGGCGCGTGCCGACGCGCGCGCGAACACGCGCAGGACCGAGCAGGCTCGTGAGCTCGGTGAGCTCGGCATCCGAGAGGTGCGAGACCCACAGCGTCGGGTCGATCGCGACGCCGGCGCCCATGCGCTCGGCCGCCCAGAGCCCGTGCCAGCGCAGCACCTCGCTGACCTTGGCGTCGCCTGCCGGTGCGTCGATGGGCAGGTGGAGGGCCAGCCCGAGCACCTGGAGCCGTGCGTCGCGCAGCGCCCCGCGCACGGTCTCGTCGGCGAGCACGCGCATGAGCTCGGACTCGCTGAAGCCGAAGCGATGCATCGAGGTGCGGGCCTCGAGGATCACGCGGATCGAGCCGGGGCCGCCGAGCAGCGCCTCGAGCCCGGCCATGCTCGAGATCGTGCGGATCACCCGGCCGCTGTCCCACCGCTGCGCCACCGTCCACCAGGCAGCAGCTGCGGCGGCGTCGCGCGGATCGAAGGGCTCGAGCACCACGACGTCCTCGAGCGAGTTGGACAGGACCTCCTCGAGCTCGAACACCGTGCCGACGGCGACGACATCGCCCGGCAGGCGAGCGCTCTCGGCTGCGAGGGCCACCTGGCCGATGCCGTAGCCGTTGCCCTTGATGACCGGCACCACGGGTGCACCGGTGACGGCCATGATCGACGCGCTGGCCGACTGCAGGTGCGCGCGCCAGCGATCGGCAGCGATGGTGAGGACGAAGGACATGGGGCCACCTATCCGCGACGCGACTGGACCACGGCATAGGCCCGGGCCCACGCCGCTCGGACAACGTAGTCCCATTCCCCGAGGTACTCCTGGGCCTGGCCGCCCGTGCCGACCTTGAACTGCACGAGGCCGAACAGGTGGTCGTCGGGGTTGAGGGTGTCGGCGATGCCGCGAAGGTCGTACACGTGGCAGCCGGCGGCGTGCGCCCTGCTGATCATGTCCCACTGCAGCGCGTTCGACGGGCGCACATCGCGATCGGCCGTGGTCGATGCGCCGTACGAGTACCACGCGTGCACGCCCACGCGGACCATGAGCGTGGCTGCGGCGAGGTGGCCCTCGACGCGGGCCAGGTGCAGGGTGAGCCGGTCGGGGTCGACGCCGTTGAGCTCGTCCCACATGCGCTCGAAGTACGACAGTGCCCGCGGGGTGAACCGGTCGCGCGCGGCGGTCTCGACGTAGACGCGATGGAAGTCAGCGAGGTCGGCGCGCGTGCCGGCCACCACCTCGACCCCGGCCTTCTCGGCCTTGCGGATGTTGCGGCGCCAGAGCTGGTTGAAGCCGGCGAAGACCTCATCGAGCGAGCGGTCCCGCAGGTCGATCTGGAACACGTAGCGCGGCTGCACGTCGCCGAACCCGGCGCCGATCGAGGGCTCCTGGCGCCAGCCGTAGGACTGCAGGCGCTCCGCGAGGTACAGCGCCTCGGGTGCATGCCAGTCGGCGAGCACGTCGTGCAGGTGCGCCGGGGGGTCGGCCTCACCGTCGCGCCATCGCGCCATGGCGTCCTTGATCGTGTCGGCGTCCCAGCGGCGCGTGGCGACCGGCGGCCCCATCTTCACCTGGAAGGCGCCGCGGTCGCGGCAGTGGTCGACCATGGGCTTGAGCCACTCGTTGATCCCGATGTCAGCGAAGCGCTCGTGGTCCCAGTCGATGTCGGGACCCTCGGGCAGGTAGGCCAGCGAGCGGCGGCGCATGCGCGGCACCGACCGGTAGAGCACGAGCCCGGCTCCTACGAGCTCGGACCCCAGGAACCAGCCGAGCGACTCGCTGGTCCACCCGACCTTGACCCGGCCCCACTCGGGCAGCTGCAGGAAGGACACCGACGGCCGAGATGCGATCCAGCCGCGGTGCTGCTCGGCGGTGATGGCCCGGACGGTCAGGGTCATGGGAGGTCCAGGTCGATGACCACTGGAGCATGGTCGGACGCGCCCTTGCCCTTGCGCTCCTCGCGGTCGACGTAGGCGTCGCTCACCAGTGACGTGAAGGCGGCATTGCCGTAGACGAGGTCGATGCGCATGCCCCAGCCGCGCCCGAAGGAGGCCTGGCGGTAGTCCCAGAAGGTGAACGGCTCGCCCTTGAGCGCGCGCGGCAGCACCTCACCGAGGCCGATCGACTGCAGCGCCGTCAGCTCGGCGCGCTCCTGGGCCGTGACGTGCGTGCTGCCGACGAACTTCGCGATGTCCCAGACATCGGCGTCGGTCGGCGCGATGTTGTAGTCGCCGATGATCGTCAGCGGCAGGTCGGGAGCCGCCGCCAGCTCGGCCGCGGCGGTCGCGCGCAGCGCCTGGAACCAGCGCAGCTTGTACGCGAAGTGGTCATGGTCGGTCTCGCGGCCATTGGGCGCGTAGATGCCCCAGATGCGCACCCCGCCGCAGGTCGCGGCGATGGCCCGGGGCTCGTCGGCCCCCTCGTACTGCGGCTGGTCCTGCAGGCCCAGGGTCACGTCGGACAGCCCCACCCGACTCAGCAGCGCCACGCCGTTCCAGCGCCCCGTGCCCAGGGCAGCCACCTCGTAGCCCAGGGCCTGGACCGCCAGGGTCGGGAAGGCCTCGGAGGTGCACTTGAGCTCCTGGAGGGCCACGACATCGGGCTGGTTGAGCTCGAGCCAGGCCAGCAGCCGCTCGAGACGGGCACCGACGGAGTTGACGTTCCAGGTCGCGATGCGCACCGGGCCAGCCTAGGGGCAGGCCGTCCGGCCGCGCCCAGCCGCTGTTTTGGCCGCCGGGCCCGGGATCGGGTAGCCTTCCGGGGTCCTGCTCATCGTCGGTGCGGTCTACCGGCAGCCTGCAGGCGCGCAAGAACCCTCCTGTCACGGATCGTCCGTGGCCGTTTGAGTCCAGAGGAGGTGGGATTCTTATGCGTCATTACGAGGTCATGGTCATTCTTGACCCAGATCTGGAAGAGAAGACCGTCGCTCCCAGCCTGGAGACGTTCCTGAACGTCGTCCGTGCTGACGGTGGCGAGGTCCTGAAGGTCGATGTCTGGGGACGCCGTCGGTTGGCCTACCCCATCAACAAGAAGGCCGACGGCATCTACGCCGTGCTCGACATGAAGGCCACGCCCGCCGCAGTCGCCGAGCTCGATCGGCAGCTGTCGCTGAACGAGGCAGTCATGCGCACCAAGGTGCTGCGTCCGGAGGAAGCCAAGTAATGGCCGCCGGGGACATCGCAGTCACGGTCGTCGGGAACCTGACGAACGATCCTGAACTGCGCTTCACCCCGAGCGGTGCAGCTGTCGCATCGTTCACTGTCGCCTCCAGCACGCGCGTGCTCGACCGCACCACCAATGAGTGGAAGGACGGCGAGACCGTCTTCATGCGGTGCAGCGTGTGGCGCCAGTACGCAGAGAACGTCGCAGAGTCATTGACCAAGGGCACTCGTGTCATCGTGCAGGGCCGCCTCAAGCAGCGCTCGTACGAGACGCGCGAGGGCGAGAAGCGCACCGTGGTCGAGGTCGAGGTCGACGATGTCGGCCCGGCACTGCGCTATGCGACGGCCAAGGTCAATCGCGTGCAGCGTCAGGGTGGCGGATTCGACGGCGGCCAGAGTGCCGGCGGCGCGGCGCCGACCGACGATCCCTGGGCCAGTGGCCCAACCGGTGGCACCGGTTTCGACGAGCCACCGTTCTAACCAGCATCAACAACTGACTTCACAGGAGCAACAGACATGGCACCACGCGATAGAGATCGTGACAACAAGCGCGGACCCGCGCGCGGCAAGGACGACAAGCTTCCGAAGCGCAAGGACTGCGTCTTCTGCCGAGGCGAGATCAAGGGCATCGACTACAAGGACACCAACCTGCTGCGCAAGTTCATCTCGGACCGCGGCAAGATCCGCGCCCGCCGAGTGACCGGCACCTGCACGCAGCACCAGCGTGACATCGCCAATGCAGTGAAGAATGCCCGCGAGATGGCACTGCTTCCCTACACCTCGACAGCACGCTAAGGACTGATGATGAAGCTGATTCTGACGCAGGAAGTCCAAGGTCTCGGTGCTGCTGGCGACATCGTCACCGTCAAGGACGGATACGCACGCAATTTCCTCATGCCGCGCGGCCTGGGCATCGCCTGGACCCGTGGTGGCGAGAAGCAGGTCACGCAGATCAAGCGCGCCCGCAAGGTCCGCGAGATCCGCGACACCACCCACGCCAACGAGGTCAAGCAGGCCATCGAGGCACTGGCGGTCACGCTGGCAGCCAAGGCCGGCGACGCCGGTCGCCTCTTCGGCTCGGTCACGACCGCCGACATCGCCGATGCGGTGAAGGCTGCAGGCGGCCCGGTGGTCGACAAGCGCAAGGTCTCGATCCCGGCGCACATCAAGACCGTCGGCAAGTACAGCGCATCCATCGTCGTGCACGAGGGTGTCGTCGCGAAGCTCAACTTCGAGGTCGTGGCCGGCTAGTTCGAGCCTTTTGCACCAAATGCAAGGGGTCGTGCCGCAAGGTACGGCCCCTTGTTCTTTGGGCATTTCAGCGCGATGTCTGGCAGTGCGCTCGCTAAGGTCTGCAGCACGCGCTCATTGCCTGGAGGTCCAATGTCGTTCGTCGAGTCCATCAAGCACGTCTACACCAACTATGTGACCTTCAAGGGTCGGGCGACCAGGTCCGAGTACTGGTGGTTCGCGCTCTTCTACTTCCTGGTCTCGCTGGTCCTGAACATCATCGACTCTGCGGCCAACTTGCACATCGGCAGTTCCAAGTCGACCTTCACGATCAACGATCAGGTCTACACCTTCGCGGCAGGTCCGGGTCTGCTCACCACGATCTTCGCGCTGGCGACACTGCTGCCGATCATCGCGGTGTCGATCCGCCGGCTGCACGACGCCGGCTTCTCCGGCTGGTTCCTGCTGCTCGGCATCGTCCTGTCGCCCCTGTGCGGCGCCGGCGTGATCCTGCTGCTGGTGCTGCACCTCATGCCGTCCAAGGAGGACAACAAGTACGGCCCCAAGCCCGCCTAGGGACTCGAGGTCGGACGAGGCGACCATGCCTGCGGCGCGACCGCCGCGCAGGGCAGCGCCATGATCACCGTGAACCATGCCTACGGACGCAAGTCCAGGATCGAGAGCTGAGATGAGCTTCGGACAGTCAGTCAAGTACTGCTTCAACCACTACGCGTCCTTCGACGGCCGCGCGAGCCGCTCGGAGTTCTGGTGGTTCTACCTGTTCACCGTCATCGCGTCGGGCATCCCCTACATCATCGGCGCGATCTTCATCGTGGCCAGCGCGCCCGCGAACTCGTATGCCGATGCCAATGGCCCGCTGGTCCTCATCGGCGCGCTGTTCTACATCATCGCCGGCATCATCTCGCTGGCCACCGTCATCCCGCTGGTTGCTGCCGGCTGCCGTCGCATGCACGACCGCGGCACGTCGGGCTGGCTGCAGCTGCTGCTGCTGGTCCCCTGCCTGAACCTTGTGGTGCTGGTGTTCTGGGCACTCGATGGCACGCCGGGTGCCAATGCCTACGGCGAGGGCCCCGCGAAGTTCTGATGTTGGCCGACGCTGCAGGCAGTCGTCGCCTCGGATGATCGGCCGGGATCACTCGTTCCAGTTGAGGATGAGCCTGCCGATGCTGTCGCGATAGCTGCCCACGGCGAGCATGATGATGTCGACGAGCGGCCAGACCCAGCCGAAGATGCCGAGGGTCACGACGGTGATGGCGATCTGCCCGATGCCTACGCCGACGCGCCCGACGTAGAAGCTGTGCACGCCGAACATGCCCAGGAAGATGGCGAGCAGCAGGGCCACGAGTCGTGACTTCGACGACACGGGTGAGCCGTCGGGTGCGGTGAGCAGGCCGCCACTGGCCGTGCGCATCGTCGGACGGATGCTCGATGTCCAGGCCACGCCATCCCAGTAGCGCTCCTCGCGCGTGCCTTCAGGGGAGGGATACCAACCGGGCGCCGCGGTCACGTGCGGCTGCACTGGTGCGTTGAAGGGTTCGGGAGTCTGCGACATGCCTCCAGCATAGGCAGATCAGCGCTGCCAGGCCCCTGCACGCAGCCGCTCGACGAGCCCGTCGGCGGCGCGCTCGATCATGGTGAGCACGGTGTCGAAGCCCTCGTCGCCGCCGTAGTACGGATCCGGGACGTCGAGCAGGCCGGAAGGCTCGACGACGTCTGCCAGCGCAGGATCGAACCCCCGCAGCATGCGCACCTCGGTGCGGGTGCCGGCAGCGTCGAGCATGGTGCGCAGGTCGGCGTAGTTCGCGGTGTCCATGGCCAGCGCGAGGTCGATGCCGGCGAACCAGGTGGGGTCGATCTGCCGGGCGCGATGCTCGAGGGCGTAGCCGTGCCTGGCCAGGGTCGCCTGGGCGCGCGGGTCGACGGGGTAGCCCAGGTGCCAGTCGCCGGTGCCGGCGGAGTCCACCCGGACGTGCTCGGCCAGCCTCGCCGCGGCCAGCCGATGGCGCACGACGGCCTCGGCGATGGGGGAGCGGCAGATGTTGCCCAGGCAGACGACGGTGATCTGGAAGTGCGACACGCCGGGAGCGTAGCGAGGACGCAGGGAGGAATCTTCTGTCCACAGCGTGAGTGGCGGGCATTTCCCGGATTCATGAGGGAAATGTCCGGAACCGATCTTCGTTGTCCCCAAGCTATCCCCAGGCCGTCACCAGCGCGGTCCGGCGCGCTCCCCAAGATGTCCACAGGTCCATCCACAGGGCGAATGGACAGCAGCGGGTGCGCTTTCTACGGTACGTCAGCCCCGTGGGGTAGAACCGGACCAGGACGAGGAGGGGCATCGATGAGCGTGACTGAGCTGCCGGTGGCACCGCAGTCCGACCGCACCCCGCCGCAGGACATCGCGGCGGAGCAGTCGGTGCTCGGCGCCATGCTCCTGAGCAAGGACGCCATCGCCGACGTCGTCGAGGTGATCCGCGAGAACGACTTCTACCGCCCGGCCCACCAGAGCGTCTACGGCACGATCCTCGACCTCTACGGCCGCGGCGAGCCGGCCGATGCCGTCACGGTCGCAGCCGAGCTGACCAAGGCCGGCGAGATCTCGCGCATCGGCGGCGCCGCCTACCTGCACACCCTCGTCTCGATGGTCCCGACCGCGGCCAACGCCTCGTACTACGGGCGCATCGTGCGCGAGCAGGCGATCCTGCGCCGCCTGGTCGAGGCCGGCACGCGCATCGTGCACATGGGCTACACCGGCACGGGCGATGTCGACGACATGGTCGATCGCGCCCAGGCCGAGGTCTACGAGGTCACCGAGCGGCGCACCAGCGAGGACTACGCCCCACTCAAGGACCTCATGAGCGATGCGCTCAACGAGATCGAGGCCATCTCCAACCGCGGCGGCGAGATGGTCGGCGTGCCCACCGGCTTCACCGATCTCGACGGCATCACCAACGGCCTGCATCCCGGCCAGCTCATCATCGTGGCGGCGCGACCCGCCATCGGAAAGTCCACCCTGGGCCTGGACATCTGCCGCGCTGCCTCGATCAAGCACGGCCTCACGTCGGTGATCTTCTCGCTGGAGATGAGCCGCACCGAGATCGTCATGCGCCTGCTCTCGGCCGAGGCACAGGTGCCGCTCCAGCACATGCGCGCCGGCACCATGAGCGATGCCGACTGGACCAAGCTCGCGGGCAAGATGGGGGTGGTGAGCGAGGCGCCGCTGTTCATCGACGACTCGCCGAACATGACGCTCATGGAGATCCGCGCGAAGTGCCGTCGGCTCAAGCAGCGCCACGACCTGCGCCTCGTCGTGGTCGACTACCTGCAGCTCATGACCAGCGGCAAGCGCGTCGAGAGCCGGCAGCAGGAGGTCTCGGAGTTCTCGCGCTCGCTCAAGCTGCTGGCCAAGGAGCTCGAGGTGCCGGTCATCGCCATCAGCCAGCTCAACCGCGGTCCCGAGCAGCGCAGCGACAAGAAGCCGCTGCTGGCCGACCTGCGCGAGTCGGGCTCGCTCGAGCAGGACGCCGACATGGTGATCCTGCTGAGTCGCGAGGATGCCTACGAGAAGGAGTCGCCGCGTGCCGGTGAGGCCGACTTCATCATCGCCAAGCACCGCAACGGCCCGACGGCCACCGTGAAGGTCGCCTTCCAGGGGCACTACTCGCGCTTCGTCGACATGGCGCAGTCCTAGCGCGCATCACACCAGCGGATGCGGGTCATGCTCGGCGATGTCGTCAGCGATCTGCGTGCGTGCGGCCACGCGCCGGAAGACCCAGAACATCGGCAGTCCCAGCAGCAGCAGCGCCAGGGCAGCGAGGATGAACACCGCCCGGAACCCGATGTGCGCGGCGATGACACCGCCGAGGGCCGGACCCATCTGCGACGACAGCGCCTGCACGCTCTGGTAGAGCCCGAACATCGAGCTCAGCGCGGTCGCCGACACGAGCGTGGGGAGCAGTGCGACCGATGCCGTCTGCAGGGTCCCCTGGAACAGCGACATCAGCACGACGAGCACCGCGAGGGCGCCCACGGCGCTCACCAGTCCCATGGGCAGCAGGAACACCGCGACGCCGACCGTCGAGATGAGCAGCATGCGCTGGATGCCGAAGGCCTGGATCGCCCGTCCGGCGTAGACGGCCGCGAAGGCACTGGCTGCAGAGAAGCCGAAGAAGAGCAGGCCGACCGTGAGATTGAGGTTGGCGCCCTCGGGCAGCAGGGTCGCGACATACGGCGACAGGATCGGCAGGATCATCGGCCCCGCGAAGCTCAGGCTGAGCACGAGACCCAGGGCCGCCCAGGTGAGCGGCACCCGCAGCACCGAGCGCAGGCTCGGCGGCTTGGCTGCACGGGAGGAGGCCAGGGTGTCGCGTGGCTCGCGGATGGCCAGCATGGCGACGATCGAGCCCGAGAACATGAGCACCCCGGCGATGATGAAGGTCGATCGGTAGCCGACCGCGGACACGAATGCGATGGCGATGACGGGTCCCAGCGCGAGCCCGGCGAGCATGGTGCCCTGCAGCCGGCCCAGGGCCCGCGGGAGCTGGGCGTCGGGCGTTCCGGCCGACACGAGTGCCATGGCTGCGGCGGCCGAGCCGGCCATCAGGCCGATGAAGCCGCGGATCGCCACGATCTGCCAGGTGCTGGTGGCCAGGCCGAGCAGCAGCAGGCCGGTTGCGCCGCCGAGGCACGCGCGTACGAGCATCGGCTTGCGCCCCCACCGGTCTCCTGCCATGCCCCAGAGCGGTCCGGCGATGAACGCTCCCAGGCCCTGCACACCAGCGGAGATCCCGGCCCACATCGCGGCGTCCTGGCCGGTGGAGCCGTCGATCTGCTGGATGTACAGCGGCAGGAACGGGTACGTGAACGAGAACGTCGCGGTGAGCAGGAACGAGGTGAGCATCGTGGCTGCGTTGTTGCGGCGCCAGCCGAGGGTGCCCTCGAGCGTCATGGTCACCCCCTGCGCCGTCGGTCGATGACGGACCTCGGCACGCTAGCCGAGGATCACGGTTGTCGTGCGTGATTGCTGCAGACGATGGCGCTGGGCACCGCTGAGCAGGCGGTCGCCGGTCGCGTCCCTGACTGCGCATCCCTAGGATTCAAGGATGCGTGCCCTGGGGTCCACCGTGCCGCGGACGCGCGCGCGCAGTGCGCGACGCAGGCTCAACGCCGCGGTCGCGGCGCCTGGTCCCTGGCTGCGTGCGGCGCTGGTCGCCGTGGCGGCCGTGGCCCTCGGTGCGTTCGGCCATGCGGTGGTGGCGGGTGGCGCCGTCGATCCCCTGTGCCTGGGCCTGTCCTTCATCCCGGTGCTGGTGCTGGCACGCGTGCAGTCCTCGCGCGAGCTCGGACTGCTCACGCTCACCGGCCTCATGCTCCTGGCGCAGATCATCGTGCACGTGAGCGCATCGCCATCCACGGCGCATCACGCGACCAACGCCTGGGCGATGCTGGCGGTGCATGTCGTGTCGGCGGTCGTGGTCGCCGCCGCGATCAGCCGTACCGAGGCGCTCGTGTGGGCGCGCGCCCGCCTGCAGTGGCTCGCCGGCTGGCTGCTGCGCGCCGTGGCCAGGTCGACGGCCGCTGCACCCTCGCCGCAGTGGGCGCCCGTGCGGCGTATCACCGCGCTGCTGCCCGTGCACACCCCCGACGTGCTCACCCGTGTGCCTGCCAGGCGTGGTCCACCGCTGGCCTACTGCTCCTCATTCGCACACCGGTACCTGAGCTTCGTCGCGCCTGCTGCCTGACTGACCAGCGCAGGCACGGCCCCCTCGGGGCAGACGCACCGCGTCACTCACCTCTTGCACCACATTCCGCACGTACACATCAGGAGAGATCCATGCATCTTGCACGTCCAGCACTCATGTTCACCACTGCAGCACTCATCGCCTCCGGCGCCTTCCTCGCAGGAGCCCAGGCACACGAGGAAGGCAAGGCACCCAAGGCCGGAGGCGTCTGTGAGATGAGCGGCACGGCCGTCACGTCCCACTCGTCCACGTTCATCTGCACCACCGTGGGCGGCAAGCTCGTCTGGGGCAAGGGCCTTCCGGTCTCCGCCTCGCCCTTGAAGGTCACCGACGCCTGGACCAAGGTCGCCTCGTCCGGCATGTCCGCGACCTTCGGTGTCGTGACGAATCCGACGACCAAGCCGATCACGATCGTCGGGGCCTCCTCGCCGTATGCGCCGATGGACCAGCTCCATGAGGTGGTCACCGTGAACGGCGCCAGCGTCATGCAGCAGAAGCAGGGCGGCTTCACGATCCCGGCCAAGAGCTCCCTCACCCTGCAGCCGGGTGGCAACCACATCATGTTCATGAGCCTGAGCAAGCCTGTGACCGCCGGTGCCATGGTTCCGGTGACCCTCACCACCTCCACCGGTGCGCAGGTGACGTTCAAGGCCGTGGGCAAGGTGTTCAGCGGTGGCAACGAGACGTACAACGGAGCGACTCCGATGCCGTCTATGAGCAGCATGAAGATGTGATGACGCACACGAGCCAGGCACCGACATCGGGATCCCCACGGGTCTCGCGTCGTGGACTGCTCGCCGTCGGCGGCGCCGGGATACTCGGCGCCGCTGGCGGGTTCATCGTCGGACGTGAGTCCGCCCCGATGACCAGCGATCAGCCCGCGACCGCAGCGACCGCCGCTGCGCCGCAGACCTATGACTTCCACGGAGCCCATCAGGCCGGCATCAGCACGCCGGCGCAGCAGCACGCCGCCTATCTCGGGATCAACCTCCAGGAACGCAGCACGAACGCACTCGCGGCGGTGCTGCGACTTGTGAGCGACGATGCCGCCCGCATGATGGCCGGCAAGCCGGCACTGGCGGACCCGTCGGGGATGCTCGCGGCGACAGCGTCAGGGCTCACGATCACGGTGGGCCTCGGGCACCGTGCCTTCGAGCTGCCGGGCATGCAGGCCAGCCGGCCCGAGGCCTTCGCTGCACTGCCCGCCTTCGCCACTGACGCCTTCGAGCCAGGCTGGGGCGACACGGACCTGCTCGTCCACATCGGCAGCCAGGACCCGCTCGTGCTCTCCCATGCGATCAGGGTCATCACGGTCGACCTGTCGACCCTGGCCCGAATCGCCTGGATCCAGCAGGGCTTCCGCGCCCTGCCCGATCCCTCGGGTGCGACGGGCCGCAACCTCATGGGGCAGGTCGACGGCACGGTGAACCCGGTGCCGGGCACAGCGGAATTCGACGAGACGGTGTGGATGCAGCATCCGTCGCCCGCGATCAACGGCGGGACGGTCCTGATCCTGCGCCGCATCCGCATGCTGCTGGACACCTGGGATGTGCTCGACACCGGTGCCAAGGAGCTCGTCATCGGGCGCGACCTCAGCACGGGTGCGCCCCTCGGCGGGACGAGCGAGAGGGATCCGATGCCGCTGGCTGCCACGAACGACCTCGGCCTGCCGGTGATCCCGACCGATGCGCATGCGCGCCTCGCGCATGCGAGCACGCCGCGCACGCGGATCCTGCGGCGCCCGTACTCCTATGACCACGGGATGCACGCGGGCACCAACGACGTCGGGCTGCTGTTCGTGGCCTACACGCAGGATCCGCGCGACTCCTTCATCCCGATGCAGCGTCGGCTGGCCGAGTCCGATGCGCTGAACCGGTGGGTCAGCACCATCGGGTCCGCGAGCTACTTCGTGCCACCTGGCGTGCGCGAAGGCGGCTTCATCGGCGAGGGGCTCCTGGCATGAGGCGCGGCTTCGCACGCGTCCTCGCGGTCGTGCTCGTCGGCGCGCTCGCCGTCGCTGCCGGTGGGCCCAGTGCCAGCGCGCACACGCAGCTGGTCGCAACGTCGCCGAGCGAGGGCGCCGTGCTGACCACGTCGCCCGCATCGGTGTCGGCGACGTTCAACGAGAGCCTGCTGACCACGGGCGGCGCCATGGTCGTGCTCGACGCCGAGCGTCGCAGTGTGGGCACTGGGGATGCCCGGGTGCAGCGCGCGACGATCGCCCTGGATCTGCAGCCATCGCTGCCTGACGGGACCTACCGTGCCGCCTACCGCGTGATCTCGGCCGATGGCCATCCGGTCGAGGGGTCGTTCACCTTCATCGTCGGGAGTCCATCGAAGCCAGAGGTCCAGGGCACTGCGCCCGCGAATGCTGCGGGCGAGCAGCAGAGCCCTGCGTGGCCTGCCATCGTGCTGCTGGCCGCGGCGCTCCTCGGGGCAGTCGCCGTGGGCTGGTGGGTGGTGCGGCGCGTGCGGGAGTGACCGGGGCGCGGGTGGGGTTGACAGTCAGGCTATCGCGATATATCGTGAGCGCATCGCGTAAGGACGCGAGAGAAAGCAGGACACATGAACAGCACCTACCCCCTGACGGCAGCCCCATGGGCGATGCACCCAGGATTCAGCAAGCACCGCCGCCTCGCGAAGGCGATGTGGGCCCAGATGCAGGCCCAGGACTCAGGGTCGCAGCCCTCCGCAGCAGCACCATCCGATGACGATGCCCCGCGCGGAGGCCGCCATGGCCACCACCGCCACGGTGGACGCCGAGGCCCAGGCGGCCAGGGTCCCTGGGGCGGACGAGGCCCCTGGGGGCCACCGCGTGGCCGACGCCGAGAGCGCGGCGACGTCCGCGCTGCCGTGCTGCTGCTGCTCGCCGAGCAGCCGCGTCATGGCTACGAGATCCTCACTGAGCTCGCCGACCGCAGTGGCGGCCAGTGGCAGCCGTCGCCGGGCTCGGTCTACCCCGTGCTCAAGCGCCTGGCCCACGAGGGCCTGGTCGAAGCCCAGAGCCTCGAGGGCAAGCGGGTCTTCTCGCTGACCCAGGCTGGCCGTGACCTCGTCGCCGCCGAGGGGCCAGCCTGGGGCGAGCCCTGGGCCGCCATGACCGAGGATGCCGGAGCCGACGCGCTCTGGGCCGAGGGCAAGCAGCTCGGCGGCGCCGTGTGGCAGGTCGCCCAGCTCGACGATCCCGAGCAGGTGGCAGCAGCCACGGCGATCCTCGTCGAGGCGCGCAAGCGCATCTACGGACTGCTCGCGCAGTAGTCCAGCCTCCTCGCACGCAGGCGGCATGCCCTCCACGGCATGCCGCCTGCTGCATGCGGAGGCCTGGTCGCAGGTGGCACCGCGTGTGCGACGTCGATGCCAGACTCACCCCGTGCCGAATGTCCCGCCCTTCACCACTGCCGCAGTGGCGCGGGCATGTGCGCACCTGCCGCCCCCGCGTGAACCGCTGTACCACTTCTTCTCCGTCGACCAGCAGCACATCAAGCCCTCCTCGCTGGTGGTCCCCGTCATCGACATCGGCGGCGAGGCCGCACTCATCCTGACCAAGCGCGCCTCCGCGATGCGCGACCACGCCGGCGACTGGGTGTTCCCCGGTGGCCGCATCGATGCCGGCGAACTGCCGCGCGACGGCGCCTTGCGCGAGGCCGAGGAGGAGCTCGGCATCCCACGCCGCGACCTCACCATCATCGGCCAGCTCGACGCGCGCGGGCCGCTGCTCACCGGGCACGTCATCGACGTGTTCGTCGCGGCCGTCACTCCCGGAGCACCGATCGACGCCGACCCCGATGAGGTCGACGAGGTCGCGTGCGTGCCGATCCGCGTGCTGGCCGACCCTGCAGCGCATCACACCTCGCCGATCGTCCCCGCTGACTACCGCGGCTCACGCGTGATCGACGACGTCAGGGCGCCCGTGCGAGACCTGCACTTCTTCGACTTCGGCACGGACCAGCAGGTGTGGGGGACGCAGGGCGAGATCATCTGGGACCTGCTGGCCTGCCTGCTGGGCGACCGACCGACGATCGCCGACATCCGTCAGCCGCGCACGCCCTAGTCTGTCGCCACGCGAACCGAGGGAGCTGCAGTGAGTCGTTGGGCGATCAGGCACCCCGTCATCGCCCTCATCGCCTGGGCGGCCGTGCTCATCGGGCTCGTCGGTGCCTCCGCCGCACTCGGCACCCGCTACAACAACACCTTCGAGCTCCCCGGAGCCCAGTCCACCCGCGCCCAGCAGCTGCTGCAGGAGCTGCCCGCGGCCAGCAGTCCCAATGCGAACCTCAAGGTGGTGTGGTCCCCGTCCACCGGCCTGGCCACCGATGCCGCGGTGCAGCGTGAGATCGAGCCGCTGCTGAAGCGCATCGCATCCTTCGAGCACGTCGAGTGCGTCATCGGCCCGTACGAGCGCAGCTACGGCAGCAACTGCCCACCGCCTGTGCCCGCGAACCTCGAGGCCGCGATCGTGCGAGAGCTCACGACGAAGCTCAAGATCTCGAGCGCTGAGCTCCGCAAGCTCATCGCGCTCGTCCCGGAGGTGTACCCGCTGGCCAAGGCCAACAGTGCCGAGCTCGGGGACATCGCAGCGGTGCTGGCGTATCTCGTGCATGCGGACCCGAAGCAGTGGGAGGCCATCGGCAGGGCACTGCCGGGCGAGGTCGCCAAGCTGCACGAGGCGGCCGACACTGCGGCGCACCTGATCAAGGTGTACCTGCCCGCAGGGCAGGCGGCGATCGATGCCGTGAGCCCGATCTCCAAGGACCGCACCGTCGCGTACGCCACGGTGAACTTCGATGATGCTGCGCCGGGTGCCTTCGAGGCGACGCATCTGTCGAATGTGATCCAGGACGCGAGCACCGCGACACTGACGGTCGGCGCGAGCGGCACTGCGCTGGCCGCTGCCGGCGGCGCACCGGATTCGAGCGAGCTCGTCGGCCTGCTGGTCGCGATCGTGATCCTGCTCATCGCCTTCGGCTCCATCATCGCCGCTGGACTGCCGATCATCGTCGCCCTCACGGGGCTCGTCGGCGGCCTGCTGCTCGTGGGCCTGTCGAGCCACCTGCTCGATGTCGCATCCTTCGCGCCGACGCTGGCGATGATGATCGGCCTGGGCGTCGGCATCGACTACGCGCTGTTCATCATGAACCGCTATCGCCAGGGGCTGGCAGACCTCGAGCCCAAGGAGGCGGCGATCAAGGCCGTGTCGACCGCCGGGCGCGCAGTGCTCTTCGCGGGCAGCACGGTGATCGTCGCCCTCCTCGGCATGTTCGTGCTGGGCATCAGCTTCTTCAACGGCCTCGCGGTGGCGGCCGCGTCCACGGTGCTCATGGTGATGCTGTCCGCGCTGTGGATGCTCCCGGCACTGCTGTCGCTGCTGGGACATCGTGCGATGTCGCTGCGGATGCCGTGGGCCAGGCACCAGCGCGAGGTCGATCTCGATGCCAGCCGCTGGGCGCACTACGGCGCGCTGCTGCAGCGCAAGCCGCTCATCCCCGCGGTCCTGTCGCTGGTGGTGATCGGCATCCTGGCCGCACCGGCCCTGTCCCTGCACCTGGGCTTCCCGGACAACGGGACCCAGCCGCCCGGAACCCCGCTGCGCAACAGCTTCGAGCTGATGTCCAAGGGCTACGGGCCAGGCGTCAACGGACCGTTCTTCGTGGCCGTCGAGCTGCGCACCCCGCACGATCTCGGCGAGCTCAGCACGGTCGTGAAGGCCCTCGAGCAGACACCGGGTGTCGCCAGCACGCTGCCGAACTCGAAGTTCATCGTGCTGCTCAAGGACAGCACCAGTGCGTTCAGCCCCGACGGTCGCATCACGTCGGTGCTCGTGCAGCCCACAACCGATCCACAGTCACCGGAGACGGCCGCGACCCTCGAGCGCATCCGCACGCAGACGGCCGCCCAGGTCGCCTCGTCGGCGACGATCCTGGTCGGCGGCACCCAGGCGATCTCCACCGACTTCACTGCGATGCTGGCGAGCAAGCTCCCGCTGTTCCTGCTGCTGGTCGTCGGGCTCGGATTCCTCGCGCTCATGATCCTGTTCCACTCGCTGGTCATCCCGCTCACCGCGGCGCTCACCAGCCTCATCAGCTTCGCGGGGGCCCTGGGCATCACGGTCGCCGTGTTCCAGAACGGGACCCTGGCGTCGCTGCTCGGGGTCTATGGGACGGGCCCGATCCTGCCGTTCCTGCCGGTGATGGTGTTCGCCATCCTCTTCGGCCTTTCGATGGACTACCAGGTGTTCCTCGTCAGCCGGATGCAGGAGGAGTGGCACCACTCGGGCGACAACCGAACCGCGGTGCGCCGTGGGCTGGCCGGGTCCGGGCGCGTGGTCGTGTTCGCCGCGACCATCATGACCAGCGTGTTCCTGTCCTTCGTGCCGACCTCGAACCCGACGATCAAGCTGTTCGGCGTCGCCCTGGCATCCGCGGTCATCATCGACGCCTTCATCGTGCGTCTGGTGCTCGTGCCGTCGCTGATGACGCTGTTCGGCCGGGCGAACTGGTGGCTGCCGGGCTGGCTCAACAAGGCCCTCCCGAAGATCACGCTCGACTGACGTTGCCGACCGCCATACCGGCGCAGACCGCATCGACTACTGTCGCGGATCGTGGCTGAACACGACTTCGCAGACCTGCTGAGGATCGCAACCCTCGGTGAGCAGCTCTTCAGTGCGACACCGGTGGGCGACGGCGGGCACCTCTTCGGCGGACACACGCTGGGACTGGCATTCCAGGCCGCGAGCGCGACCGTGAACCCCGAGCTATGGCCGCAGTCGCTGCATGCGAACTTCATCGACGCGGGCCGTGCTGGGCACGAGCTGCGCATGGAGGTCGAACCCCTGCGCAACAGCCGCGCGTTCGCCATGCGGCAGGTGACCGTGACCCAGGGCGAGGCGACGCCGCTGCTCATGCAGGCCGCGTTCCACTCGGGGGAGAACGGCCCGGACTGGCAGCCGTCAGCCACGCTCGACGTCCCCGACCCTGAGTCGCTCGAGTCCGATGGGACGTTCCTGTTCAACATGGACCCCATGGATGTGCGACCGCTGGGCGGGCCCAAGAACCGTGGCAGCCGGCCGATGGTTCCGCATGTGCACCCGTTCTGGGTGCGCCCGCGGGTGCCCCTGGCCGACGATCGGATGCTGCACGCTGCGGTCGTGGCATTCATCTCCGACTACATGGTGGTCGGCACGACGCAGGCGCCGGACTTCACCATCCCGCAGGGCTCGCTCATCGTGACCATGGAGCACGCGCTGTGGTTCCACCGGCCGGTCGACGCCAATGACTGGCTGCTCTTCACGGCAGAACCGCTGTCGGTCTATCACGGCCGTGGCCTCAGCCGCGGCACGGTGACCGATCGGGATGGACACCTGGTGGCGTCGTTCGTGCAGGAGGTCCTCACGCGGCTGCCGCGCGAGTAGCAGCGCGTCACACAGTCGCGCGGTACCCGGCGGCGTCGACGGCAGCCACGACGAGCGCGTCCTGGGCGGTGCCCTCGACTCGAGCCACGGCCGAGTCCAGGTCGACCTCGACCGCAGTGACGCCGTCAACGGCCGCGATCGCCTCAGTCACGTGGCGCACGCAGTTGGCGCAGGTCATGCCGTCGATCACATACGTCGTCATGAGCCCATCCTCGCGCATCGCGGTCGGTAGGGTCCATGTGTGCGCTCATTCCTCCTGATCCACGGAGCCTGGCACGGCGGATGGTGCTGGGGTCCGCTCCAGCAGCAGCTGACCGCGGCCGGCCTGCAGTCCATCGCCATCGAGCTGCCGGGCAACCTGCCCGGCCGCTTCCTGGGCGAGGATGCCGCGATCGCCTTCGAGGCACTCCAGGAGCTCGAAGGCGACGTGATCGTGGTCGGCCACTCGCTTGCCGGGCTCCTCGCCCCATTCGTGGCGTCGCATCCGCGGGTGTGCGGCCTGGTCATGGTGGCCGCGCTCTTCCCGGAGTTCGACGTCAGCGCTGCCGAGCAGCGCGATCGCGATCCCGGCATCTACACCGACGCGTACCGGGCCGCACCGATCATCCGCCACGAGGACGGCAGCACCGAGGTCGATCCGCAGACGGCCATCGACCTCATGTTCAACACGTGCGAACCCGAGGTGGCATCGTGGGCGGCAGGCCAGCTTCGGGTGCAGCACTGGGAGGTGTTCGGCGAGCCTTCGCCCGTCTGGGACTGGCCGGACCTGCCGACGCTCGTCGTCGGCTGCGCGCAGGATCAGCTCACGGCACCTCGTCCGATGCGCGAGGCAGCCTCCAGGATCCCGGGGGCTGAGTACGTCGAGCTCGACTCCGATCACTCGCCGATGCTCTCGGCCACGCGAGACCTCGCGGAATTGCTCATTCGCTTCGCAGACCGCGCTGACCTGCTCTAAATTGACGGACGTTTGCACCCCGGACTATGAACTGGAGCGGCTGTGGCTGACTACAAGTACATCACCTACGAGACCTTCGACGACGGCAAGATCGCCCGGATCCTGCTCAACCGCCTGAAGACCCGCAATGCGCAGAACCGCGGGCTGCTCGTGGAGCTCGACGATGCCTTCATGGCAGCCGAGAAGGATGACCAGGTCCGCGTGGTCATCCTCGGCGGTGTCGGCCCGCTGTTCTCGTCCGGTCACGACCTGGGCTCCGAGGAGGCGGTCGCCGAGCGCACTCCTGGGCCGGGCCAGCACCCGACCACGCTCATCAACGGCGGCACGCGCGTCGGCGCCGAGAACCGCATGCTCCAGGAGTGGCACTACTTCTTCCAGAACACGCTGCGGTGGCGCAACCTGCGCAAGATCACGATCGCGCAGGTCCAGGGCACGACCTTCGCTGCCGGCCTCATGCTCGTGTGGGCCTGCGACCTCATCGTCGCGGCTGACGACGCGAAGTTCGCCGATGTCGTCGGTGCCCGTCTGGGCATGTGCGGTGTCGAGTACTTCGGGCACCCATGGGAGTTCGGCCCGCGTCGCGCCAAGGAGCTGCTGCTCACGGGCGACTCCGTCGATGCCAAGGAAGCCTTCGACCTGGGCATGGTGAGCAAGATCTTCCCGCGCGACGAGCTCGAGGACAGCACGCTGGCCTATGCCCGTCGTATCGCGCAGCTGCCCACGATGGCGGCGCTGCTCATCAAGGAGTCGGTCAACCAGACCGTCGACAACATGGGCTTCTACAACGCGCTGCAGGCCTGCTTCACGCTGCACCAGCTCAACCACTCGCACTGGGCCGAGATCCACGACGGCTACCCCGCGGGCCTGCCAGAGGACGGAACGCCGGACTGGCGCTCGGCTCCCAAGGTCATGCCGCGCGACGCGAGTGTCGCCGATCCGCACGCAGTCGCCCAGGCGTAGCTGACGCTCGACTCCCGACGGTGGTCCTCGCTCAGGCGAAGGCCACCGTCGCGTCGATCAGGGTGCGACGCTGGTGGGCCTCCTGCACGCGCGCCTCGATGAGCAGCATCTGCTTCATCCAGTAGTTGGCGGCCTCGTCGCCCTTGCCCTCGGCGACGAAGCCCATCGCCTTGATGATGGTCTTCTTCCAGTTCGGGTTGATGGCGGCGTCGTCCTCCTGGAACATCGAGTCCGCCAGCTCGCTGCGCACCACCTCGGTGAGCGTGCCGTAGAGCAGCTCGAGGGTCTTGTTGCCGCACGAGGAGAACAGGTGCGAGTAGAAGCGCGTCCAGATCTCGACGCGGTGCCTGGCATCTGCCCCCGGCGCGAGCTCGTCGATGATCTCGAGCAGCTCGGCCGCAGCCTCCTGCCGGTTGTCGCGGCGGGCGAGCAGTCGCAGCGCCAGCGGCTCGATCATCGCTCGGGCCTCGAACACGTCGCTGAGCAGCACGCCGTCGAACTGCATGAGCAGGCCGAGGTACCGCGCAGCCACCGACACGTCGGGGCGGGTGGCCCGCGCGCCGCCGCGCGAGCCGCGGCGCACCGTGATCAGCTTCTCCGACTCCAGGATCCGGAAGGCCTCGCGCAGCGAGGGCCGTGAGACGCCGAAGTGCACCATCAGCTCGGCCTCGCTGGGCAGCGCGGCACCCTCGGCGATGTCGCCGCGCACGATCTGGTTGCGGATCGCCTGGGCCACGACCTCGGCGGTCTTGGGCACATGGACCGGATCAGTGCTCAGTGGCGGCATCGGTGCGGTCATCCGTGCACTTCCGTTCTCATCTCGGCCAATATCAGGTGAATAATACGCCTCATTGACCCAGTCGTGCAGCAATGCTCGCAACTCCCCCACGGCAGGGGCGAATAGCACAATAGGATAGATATTCAGCTGGAGCAGTGACCATACCTGAGGGAGTACGACCAGATGCTTTTCATCGGTGGCGAGTGGACTGCGAGTTCGTCGGGCAAGACCTTCACCTCGACCGACCCGGCCACGGGCGAAGTCCTGGGCGAGGCAGCCGACGGCACCCGTGAGGACATGGCGCGCGCGATCGCCGCCGCCAAGGACGCGTTCCCGGCGTGGGCAGCCAAGACCGCCTATGAGCGCGCGGCGATCCTGGCCAAGGCCAATCAGCTCATGCTGGCCAAGCGCGACGAGCTCGCGACGCTCATGACCAAGGAGCAGGGCAAGCCGATCCGCATGGCACGCACCGAGGTCACCTACGCCGCCGACTTCCTGTCATGGTTCGCCGAGGAGGCCAAGCGCGTCTACGGCCACACCATCCCCTCGTCACGTGCCGACCACCGCTTCATGGTGCTGCAGCAGCCGATCGGTGTTGCGGCGGCGATCACGCCCTGGAACTACCCGATCTCGATGCTCACGCGCAAGATCGGCCCGGCACTCGCGGCCGGCTGCACGATCGTGGTCAAGCCGGCTGAGCAGACGCCGCTGTGCGCCATCGCGACCATCAAGATCCTCGAGGAGGCGGGCGTTCCCGCCGGTGTGGTCAACCTGGTCACGACCAATGACCCGGTGAACGTCGGCGAGGAGATCCTCACCAACCCCATCGTCCGCAAGATCAGCTTCACCGGCTCCACCGAGGTGGGCAAGCTCATCGCCAGCAAGGCCGCCGCCACCATGAAGCGCGTCTCGATGGAGCTGGGCGGCCACGCACCCTTCATCGTGTTCGCCGACGCCGACCCGGTGAACGCGGCCAAGGGTGCCGCCGCCCTGAAGTCGCTCAACACCGGTCAGGCCTGCATCTCGCAGAACCGCCTGTTCGTCCACACGTCCATCGCCGCCGAGTTCACCAAGGTGCTCGTCGAGCGCATGGCCGCGATGCCGGCAGGCCACGGCCTCGAAGACAAGGTCACGGTCGGCCCGCTCATCGACCAGCACGCGCTCGACAAGATGGAGCGACAGGTCGCCGATGCAGTCGCCAAGGGCGCGACTGTCGCGACCGGTGGTGCGCGACTCACCGAGAACGGCCTCGACAAGGGCCTGTTCTGGGCACCCACGGTGCTCACGAACGTCACCGAGGACATGCTCATCTACCGCGAGGAGACCTTCGGCCCGATGGTCCCCGTGATCGAGTTCGACGACGACGACGACATCATCGCCATGGCCAACGACACGGACTACGGCCTGGCGGCCTACGTCTACACCCCGAACCTCAGCCGCGCCTTCAAGACGGCCGAGGCCCTGCAGTTCGGGATGATCGGCGTGAACGACATCAACCCGACCTCCGCAGCGGTGCCCTTCGGCGGCATCAAGGAGAGCGGGCTCGGCCGCGAGGGCGCGCGCGAGGGCATCCTCGAGTACCTCGACTCGAAGGTGCTCGGCATCGCCCTGTGACCACCTCGACTCACCCGAAGATCACCGTCACGGGACACCTCCAGAAGGAGGCCTGGCGACTGCGCGAGCTGCCGCCGGTCGAGTTGGTGCGACCCGGCCTGTGGTCGATCCCGGTCATCTTCCCGAACAACCCGCTGCGCTACGTCAATGTGTACGTCATCGAGGTGCCGACGGGCCTGGTGCTCGTCGACGCCGGCTGGCCGGTCGACGAGGCATGGGCCAATCTCACCGAGGGCCTGGTGAGCATCGGGGCGAACGTCACTGACGTCGAGGGCGTGCTCGTCACGCACAACCACGCTGACCACCTGGGCCTCGCGGGCCGCATCCGCGACGCGTCGGGGGCCTGGGTGGCGATGCACCGCCTCGATGCCGAGGGCGTCGACCACGAGATCGATCCCGAGGAGATGACCACCTCGAGCGAGCGCTGGCTCATCGGCGCCGGCGTCCAGGAGTCCGATCTTGCATCGATGATCCCCGATGTCGGCCAGTTCGCGAATCACCTCATGATCCCCAAGGCCGATCGCCTCATCGAGGACGGCGAGCGTCCGCTGCCGGGGGCTCCGGCCATCCGCGCCATCTGGACGCCCGGCCACTCGCCGGGCCACCTGTGCTTCATGGACGACGAGCGCAACCTGCTCATGAGCGGCGACCACCTGCTGCCGCGCATCTCGCCGCACATCTCCGTGCACCCGCGCGAGACCGGTGATCCGCTGGGCACCTACATCGCGACACTGAACGCGATGCGCGACATGACTCCCGACGAGATCCTGCCCGCGCACGAGTACCGCTTCAGCGGCCTGGCCGAGCGCGTCGACCAGATGAACCTGCACCATGAGGAGCGGCTCGCTGAAGTCCTCGACTGGATCATGACCCGGCCGGGCGCCTCGTCGTACGAGATCGCAGCGCACCTGAGCTGGTCGCACGGCTGGGAGAACACCCGCGGCATGCTCCGACGTGCTGCACTGGGCGAGACGATCGCGCACATCGTGCACCTGCAGGTCCGAGGAGCGATCCGCAATGAGCCGGTCGACGGGCGCGAGTACCGGGGCGAACTGGTGCGGACCGACGCCTGGTTCGCGAACGCGCGCTAGGCCAGGTGGGAGTCGAACCAGGCGACCGCACGCTTCCAGGCGTCATCTGACGAGGCCTGGTGGAACACGGCGGGCCGGTCGGGGCAGTGGAAGCCGTGGTCGGCATCGGGGTACCGCACGATTTCGAGCTCGGTGACGACCTGCTCGCCTGCGGTGCGCAGCACCTCGAGGTCGGCGAACGGGATCCCGCGGTCCAGGTCGCCGAAGAGGCCCAGCCATGGCGTCTGCAGCTTGTCGACCTCGTCGATGAACGACGCGTAGCCCATGCGCCCAGCAGCGACACCGCCGCCGTAGAACGTCACCGCAGCGCCGAGCTTGAGTCGCACCGCCGTGTGGTAGGTCACGGTGCCGCCCATGCAGAAGCCGGTGATCCCGCAGTGCTCCTGCGTCAGGCCCTCGGAGAGCAGGTAGGCAAGGGCGTCGTCGACATCGGAGGCGAGATCGTCAGGCGTGAGCGCGCTCATGACCTCGATGGCAGCCGGGATGTCGTCGTAGTCCACGATCGGGCTGCCGGCGCGATGGAACATCGCGGGTGCCACGGCGAGGTAGCCGGCATCGGCGAGCCGCTGGCAGACGTCGATGATGTGCTCGGTGACGCCGAACGCCTCCTGGATGACGATGACACCGCCCTTGGGCGTGCCAGCGGGCTTGCGAATCGTCAGTGGTGCGCTCATGGTGGCTCCCTTGCTCAAGGACAGTCGTGGGTCAACGGCTCAGTGTTGAGGCGGCGGAGGCCGCGTAGCGTCCGCCTGCGGCTGCACCATACGGGGCAATCGCATCGACCGCAGCGAGTTCATCAGCAGTGAGCTCGATGGTCGCCGCCGCGACGTTGTCCGCGAGGTAGGTGCGGCGCTTGGTGCCGGGGATCGGCACGACGTCGTCGCCCTGGGACTGCACCCACGCGAGCGCGAACTGCGCCGGCGTGATCCCACGTGCTGCAGCAAGCTCGCCCAGTCGCCCGACGAGTGCGAGGTTGGCCTGCATCTCCTCGTCCTGGAAGCGCGGGTTGGTGCGACGCCAGTCGTTGGACACCAAGTCGTCCTGGCTCTGGATCGTGCCGGTGAGCAGCCCGCGACCCAGCGGCGAGTAGGGGACGATCCCGATGCCGAGCTCGCGTGCCGTGGCCAGGATGCCATCGACCTCGACGTCACGTGTGAACAGCGACCACTCGTACTGGCCGGCGGTCATCGGATGCACCGCGTGTGCGCGGCGCATGGTCTCGGGGGCTGCCTCACTGATGCCGAGGAACCGCACCTTGCCGGCCTGCACGAGCTCGGACATCGCACCCCAGGTCTCCTCGATCGGCACGCTGGTGTCGACGCGGTGCTGGTAGTACAGGTCGATCGTGTCGATGCCCAGGCGCTGCAGGCTCGCATCGCAGGCTGCACGCACATAGGCCGCATCGCCGGAGATGGTCATCTTCCCGTCGACGAGGTGATTGGCGAACTTCGTGGCGATCGTGATCTCGTCGCGACGAGTGCGCAGCACAGCGCCGATGAGCTCCTCGTTGTGGTGCGGTCCGTAGACGTCTGCGGTGTCCCAGAAGGTCACGCCGAGGTCGAGGGCGCGATGCAGGGTCGCCGTGGACTCGACATCGTCGCGCGTGCCGTAGACCATGCTCATGCCCATGCCGCCGAGGCCCTGGGCCGAGACCGTGAGCGCGGTGGTGCCTGAGCCGAGTGTGCGAGTGGGCAGTGCCATGGTTGCTCCGTTGCGTGTTAGCGGGGTGCCATGCGGATCGAGCCATCGAGCCTGATGGTCTCGCCGTTGAGCATGGGGTTCTCGACGATGTGCTGCACGAGGGCTGCGTACTCCGACGGCTTGCCCAGACGGCTGGGATGCGGCACCTGGTCGCCCAGCGACTTGCGCGCCTCCTCGGGAAGACCGGCGAGCATCGGGGTCTCGAAGGTCCCGGGGGCGATGGTGACGACGCGGATCAGGAACTGCGCCAGATCGCGGGCCAGCGGCAGGGTCATGCCGGCCACGCCCGCCTTCGATGCGGCGTAGGCAGCCTGGCCGACCTGGCCGTCGAACGCAGCGACCGAGGCGGTATTCACGATGACGCCGCGCTCCTCGCCCTGGGGATCGGTCACCGCCATCCGTGCAGCAGCCAGGCGCACGACGTTGAAGGTGCCGACGAGGTTGATGGAGACGACGCGCTCGAAGTCCTCCAGCGCTGTCGGCTCGCCCTTGCGCATGACGCGGTTCGGGGTCGCGATGCCTGCGCAGTTGACCGCCAGCCGCAGCGGTCCCATCTCCTGCGCTGCATCGAGGGCCAGGCCCACCTCGTCCTCGTTGCGGACGTCTGCCGGGACGAAGACCGCCCTGGGGCCGATGGCCTTCGCCGCGGCCTCGCCGTTGGAGCCGGGAAGGTCGATGAGCACGACGCTGGCCCCGAGCTCAGCCAGGCGCTGGGCGGTGGCCAGGCCCAGCCCTGATCCGGCTCCGGTGATGCAGGCGCTGATGCCGTCAATGTTCATGCGTGAAAGTCCTCGGTCGAAGTTGGGCCCACAACCGCCCTGTCTGGGGCATTTGGTGGGATACTCAGGCACCCTATCCGTGAGGGCATCACTGCGTCGTCCCGATGACGAAACCAGTGAGCACCGTCACGATCGAATACCGGAGGACCGTTCATGATCAGCACCTACTTCCACTCGAATGCGATCGATCTCGCAATGCTGCTGATCCGCCTTGCCATCGGCCCGATGCTCATCGCGCACGGCTACAACAAGATCTTCGGCGCCGGCGGCCTCGAGGGCACGGCGGGCTGGTTCGAGGGCCTGGGCCTCAAGCCGGGCTGGCTGCATGCGCGTGTAGCGGCCTTCACCGAGATCTCGGTCGGCATCGCGGTCACCATCGGCCTGCTCACCCCGCTGGCCAGCGCCGGCGTCATCGGCCTCATGGTCGTGGCCATGCTCACCGATCACCGTGGCAAGGGCTACTTCGTGTTCAAGGGCGGCTGGGAGTACGTCCTGTTCGTCGCGATCACGGCAGCGGCACTCGCATCGGCGGGCCCCGGCCGCTGGTCGGTCGACAACGCCATCAACCTCGGCTGGTTCGGTGTGCGCTGGGCCGTCGTCGCCGTGGTGCTCGGCGTGGGCGCAGCCCTGCTGATGCTCGCGACCTCGTACCGCCCCGCCAAGAAGCCGTAGTCACACACCGAGTTCGGCGAGCACCGCTGCGGTGTCGGCGCCGAACGGGCGTGCCTGCTGACTGCAGGTGCGCGCACGCGGCGCGCTGACCGGCCTCGTGCCGAACTCGGTGTCGATCGTCCAATGGCCCTGCACCATCTGCGGATCCGCCTGCGGCTGCGGCAGCACGGTGGCGGCGGCGATCTGGCCCAGCGACAGGTCGAGCAGATGCGCACCACCACGGGTGGCCAGCGCTGCAGCGGCGACGGCAGCATGCATGCCAGCGAGCGGGTCAGCGAGCGCATCGGCGACGGGCACGGGCACGCCGTCGATCCAGCGCACCAGCCCGGCGCTCATCGCGACGTCGTCGCCGAAGCCGATCCAGTTGGCCTCCTCGCCCGTGGATCCATGGGCACTCAGCTGCACCCAGACCCCATGCGGCCTGCTCGACAGGAACTGCATCGGGTCCAGGCCCAGTGACGCCAGCCCGCGCGGCCGCGCGGCCGTGATGACGATGTCCGCGCTGTCGACGACTCGGTGCAGCAGTGACAGGCCATCCGGAGCGAACGCGATGCTGCGCTGGCCTGCGTGCAGGAGGTCGTCGAACTCAGGGATGCCGCGGCGACCACCGTCGGGACGCTGCACGCTCTCGACACGGATGACGCGCGCGCCGACGTGCGCCAGGAGGTTCGCGCACAGCGGGCCGGCCCACAGGCTCGAGAGATCGACCACGCGCAGGCCCGCAAGCGGTCGCGACCGTGGTGCACCATCCGACTGCAGCGTGAACAGTGAGGTCGCGGCTGTCTCGCCGATCACCCCCGCAGGAAGCCCGAGCAGGCGACATCGTGCGACCGTATCGGCTGCGCTCAGGGTGCAGGCCCAGGCATGCACCTGCTGCCACCCCACCGCTGATGGATCCAGGGTCAGCGCCGGCAGCAGGTCCAGGTCGCTGTCGCGTGCCAGGGAGAGCGCGAACCAGGCATCGCGTGCGCGCACGGCTCGGCAGTGGCCACCGAGCGACCACGGCGCCTGCGCCTGCCAGCGCGTGATCGCGGCGCGTTCGGCGAGCAGGTGATGGCCCTGGATCCCTGTGGGTCCGGCAATTGCGTCGAGTGCGAGCAGTGCTCCGCGGGCAGCAGTCGCCCCTGCGCCAGTGGGCAGCAGCGGCTGGTCCGGTGTGCCGGTGATGGGCACCGCCCCGCTCGACGCCCAGTCGGCGATCGGTGCACTCTCGGTGGGCGAGGCACTGAGAGCGGCAGGCACCTCGAGCAGCTCGAGCAGGTGCCTGGCCCAGTCGCCCGCGCTAGTGATCGGGTGCGAGCTCATCGATCAGTCCCAGAGCGAGCGCTTCGCGCGCCGTGATCGTTGCGCCCGTGAGCACGAGCCACAGGGTGCGCCAGTGGCCGATGCGACGAGGGAGGCTCACGCAGCCGCCAGCGCCCGGGATCAGGCCCATGCCCAGCTCCGGCAGCGTGAAGGTGGTCTCGGGGTCGGCCGTCACGCGGCCCGCGAAGGCAGGCATCTCGACGCCGGCGCCCACACAGGGTCCGTGCAGATGCGCATGCACGCGTTCGG
>JAQTXL010000102.1 GCA_028688835.1 Candidatus Nanopelagicales bacterium
GACAGTCAACGACCTAATAGGGCCGTACGTATGACCCCCTTCTCCGCTGCCGTCCGCGCTCTCGGCTCCGCGGCCACGACCCACGCGGGGCTGGTCGAATTGTCCAAGCTGCTCCCCGTCACCTTCGACGGCAAGCCCCGGCAGGCCGGCCCGACCGGAACCGCCGCCGCTATTCCACCATCCGCACCGGTCCACGCCCCGCGGGTAGTCGGGCTGCCCGCGGGCACTCCTGGTGCGTGATGTACGTCCCGTGCAAGTACTGCCGTGCCCCGATCACGTTCGCCACCGCCAGCAACGGGCGCTCGATCCCCGTCAACCCCGACGGCAGCGAGCACGAGAGGGGATGCGCCGCAATGCGACGTGAACGCAACAGGCGAACGCGTGCCAAGGCGACGGCGCGCAAACAACTGCCCCGGTGACGAGCCGGGGCATGGAGGGAAACATGAGCAAGGGAAAGATACACCATTCAGCCGTGCAGATCAAGCTCCGGGTCTTCAAGCTGCGGACGATTCGGTGGATGCGGGCGGTGGGCCTGCTGGAGTGCCAGTGGCCGAGCGTGGTGAGATGAGAATGCCACCAGCACTCCAGATTGCCACCGCCGAGGTTCCCCTGCGCGATCTGTTCGCAGCGTTCGCGCTAGCCGGATTACTGGCGCATCGCGGGTGCGCGTCAACCCCGCAGGAGGATGCTCGGTACGCGGTGACGCGCGCCGACGCACTCCTAGCCGCGCTCCACCCGGAATCTGGCGATCGGGGAGGTGTGCGATGATTGATGATCCAGCATTCGCAGGCCTTCGTCGGCCTACTCGGGAGGAAGCGCAGCGATGTCTTTTCGATGATGTGGAGCCGGACTGGAAAGAGCTGTGGTGGGGGATGCCCGAGTTCTCAATGGCGGACGCGACGCCGCAGCACCGCATCACGATCAATTTCATGACGCAGGAAGACGTGCGAGACTTCTGCGAGCGTCTCGGGGTGAAGCGGACTCTGAACATGGATTCTCTCTGGTGGCCGCCTCAGTCGAGACTTGGCTCGAAGGAATTCGTCTGGGTTGGGACGCCATCACCGACACGCTTCCCGATCTACATTCCGTCAAAGGGTCGGGCGGATTGTGAGACCACCGGGGCACTACTCCGTCAGGCCGGCGCCGACTTCTGGTTCGTAGTTGAACCGCCAGAGGCGCAAGCCTATGAGCGCAAATATCCGGGCAGGGTTCTTGTGCTCCCGTTCCATGATCTCGGACAGGGTTCAATCCCGGCTCGAAATTGGATCTGGGACCACGCCGCGGCGGCTGGTACTCCGTGGCATTGGATCATCGACGACAACGTCCTTGGGTTCTGGCGCTGCCACGGCAACCGCCGACTGGTTGTCCAGCAAAGCAGCGCGCCGCTTTTGATGGTGGAAGACTTCGCGGTGCGGTTTGACAATCTCGCATTCGCTGGGCTTTCAGCCGACGGATTTTGCCCCGACCGCTGTGAAATTGCGCCCTATCTCCTCAATACCAGAGTCTACTCAGTGACGCTCATCAATACCTCACTGCCGCACCGCTGGCGCGGTCGCTACAACGAGGACACTGACATTTGCTTACGGGCGCTGAAAGACGGGTGGAGTACGGTGCTTTTCCGGTCGATGCTCATGAAGAAGGCGCATACGTCCCGGGGCGCCGGAGAGACCGGAATGAAGGGTGGGAATACTGACACGGTCTACGCAGAAGGTGACGCCCGTCGCGCCTTCGCTGATTCACTGAAAGAGCAGCACCCGGACGTCGTGGAAGTCGTCTGGAAGTTCGGGCGCTGGCATCACGAGGTGAATTACGCGCCGTTCAAGCGTAACCGGCCACGACTGCGGGCCGGGGTAACGCCAACGAAAGCAGTCAACGACTATGGGATGCGCCTGGTACGGTGCAAGGATGAAGTGGAGGTGGTGCGATGATCCCGACCTGTGAGAACTGCGGCCATCCGGCCCGGGTGCCGGAGTCCACCCGCTGCCAGGAGTGCGACCGCCACGCCCCGCTGCGGGAGTTCGAGGGGCTGCTGCTCTGTGAGCGCTGCATCGGCGACCGGCTGGCGGAGCAGGGGCGCGAGGATTGACGGCATCCCTCGAACGGGGGATTGACGCTCGGTTGCAGAGGGGAATACGGTGCAGGTGCCCGATGGCCGGGCAGGAGGGCGGAAGTGGAATACAGCGAATTCCTAGCAGGTAAAAAGAGGGTGGTCCTGGCGTGTGGACGAATCATCGGATTAGATGAGATCAATCCAGTGCTGTTCCCGTTTCAGCGTGACCTCACACGGTGGGCGGTGCGCAAGGGGCGCGCGGCCATCTTCGCAGATACCGGGTTGGGAAAAACTCTCATGCAGCTCGAATGGGCGAGGTTGACGGGTGGGCGGTGTCTGATCGTGGCGCCGCTGTCGGTGGCGCGCCAGACGGTGGCCGAGGGTCTCAAAATTGGCGTGACGGTCCACTACAGCCGCGATGGATCGGGCCTAGCGGAAGACATCAACATTACCAACTATGAGATGGTCGAACACTTCGATCCTGCAGACTTCGACGCTGTAGTGTTGGACGAATCGAGCATCCTCAAAAGCCTCGACGGCAAGACGCGCAAGCGCCTGACGGAGATGTTTGCCAGCACCCCGGCGCGGCTGTGTTGCACCGCCACACCGGCTCCGAACGACATCGCCGAGATTGCCAACCATGCGGAATTTCTCGGGATCATGACACGCACCGAGATGCTGTCGGCGTTCTTCGTCCACGATGACGAGGGGTGGAGGCTCAAGGGGCATGCTTCGGAACCGTTCTTCCGGTGGCTGGCCTCGTGGGGAATGTCGGTCCGGAAGCCGAGCGACCTCGGCTACCAGGATGACGGATTCATTCTCCCGGAGCTGACCATCCAGACGCAGTTCGTCGAGACGGATGTAGCGCCGGATGGGGCGCTCTTCTTCACCGGACTCAAGGGCATAACGGACCGGGCGAGCGTGCGGCGGAGGACGGCCGGGGATCGGGTACAGGCGGCAGCGGACCGCGCCAACGGAGATGCCGAGCAGTGGATTCTCTGGTGTGGGCTCAATCAAGAAGCCGACGCACTGGCGCGGCTGGTGCTGGATGCCGTCAACGTCCAGGGCTCCGATGACTCGGAAAGTAAGGCGGCTGCGCTGGAGGCTTTCCAGGATGGGCGCATCCGGGTGCTCATCACCAAGCCGCGCATCGCTGGGTTTGGGATGAATTTTCAGAACTGCGCTCGCATGGCGTTCGTCGGACTCAATGACTCGTGGGAGGCGTACTACCAGTGCATCCGGCGATGCTGGAGGTTCGGCCAGAAGCGGCCCGTCGAGGTGACCATCGTCATCTCCGAAGCCGAGGAAGGCATCTACCGCAACGTCCAACACAAGGAACAGGAGGCAGCGCGCATGGCTGACAGCCTCGTGGAGCATATCCGCGAATTCGAGCAGGAGGAGATTCACGGCGATACCCGCCAATTCGACTACGCCACCAATGACGCCCACGGCGAGGGCTGGCACATGATGCTCGGGGATTCGGTGGAGCGGCTGGCTGAGGTGCCGGCTGATTCTGTCCACTTGTCTGTCTACTCTCCGCCGTTTCAGTCTCTCTACACGTACTCGCCGACCGAGCGCGACCTCGGGAACTCGGGCAGCCCTGAGGAGTTCTTCGCCCACTACCAGTACATCATCCGGGAGCTGCTGCGGGTGACGATGCCAGGCCGGAATACGTGCGTGCATATAGCCGAGATTCCGGCCATGCTGGAGCGGGACGGCTTCATCGGCATGAAGGACATGACGGGCGCAGTGATCGAGCAGTACCGAACGGCCGGGTGGGTCTACCACGGTCGCGTGACTATCGATAAGGACCCACAAGCGCAGGCCATTCGCACGCACAGCAAAGGGCTGCTGTTCGTCCAGCTCAAGAAGGATGCGAGCTGGCTTCGTCCCGCGCTCGCTGACTACATCCTCGTCTTCCGCAAGCCGGGTGACAACGCCACACCGATTCATCCGGACCTAACCAACGACGAATGGATCGAATGGGCGCGGCCGATCTGGTATGGAATCAAGGAATCGGACACGCTCAACGCACGTGAGGGGCGCGATCAGCGCGACGACCGGCATATCTGTCCGCTGCAACTCGGGACCATCGAGCGGTGCATCCGGCTGTGGTCGAATCCGGGCGAGCTTGTGCTGTCACCGTTCGCCGGCATCGGGTCCGAGGGCTACGTCTCGCTCCAGCATGGGCGCCGGTTTGTCGGCTGCGAGCTGAAACAATCCTACTTTGCGGCGGCGGTGCGCAACCTTGAGCGGGCGCGGTATGCTGGTCAGCGGGATATGTTTGGGGAGTCCGGTGAGTATCTTGACACGCCCGAATCCCCGGACGTATGATCCAGCACGGTGATGGCACACCAGGAGGGCGGATGCAAACCAACCAAGATCGAGGCAGCGGGAATCAGCGGCGCAACGTCGCCCGCTCTCCGCTCGCTGTCGCGAAGTCCTCGCCCGGCGGCGCCAACCCCGGGCGGGGCATCTATCCCAAGGAGGGATCATGAGCGACGAGATGGTAGCTGTGACCGGCGATGTAATGCCCGCCGGGCTGTCGTTGACACGGGCGCCGGAGCAGGTGCTCGCCGAGGCCAAGCGTGCCGCGTTGGCGCTGGTCGGTGTGATCGGAGCGAAGTCCAATCCGGTCAAATTCAACGGGGAAATCTATCTGGAGTTCGAGGACTGGGCGACCGTCGCCAGGTTCTACTCCTGCACCGTCCGCGTCCGGTCCACGCGGTTCGTCCAGTTCGGCGACGTGGCCGGGTTCGAGGCGACGGCCGACGTGATTGACCAGGCCGGACGCGAGGTCTCGACCGCCGAGGCGATGTGTCTGAATGATGAGGAAAAGTGGAGCGAGCGGCCGAAGTATGAGTGGGTCAACGGGAAGCGGACGCAGACCGGCATGGTCCCGGTCCCGCTGTTCCAGATCAGGAGCATGGCGCAGACCCGAGCGTGTGCGAAGGCGCTTCGCAACGTGTTCTCCTGGGTGGTCGTTCTCGCCGGCTACAAGCCGACGCCGGCCGAGGAGATGGACGAGCACACGGCCGCGGCCCCGGCTGAGACCCGCGCGCCGATCGCGCAACCCCGCGCGAAGGCTCCGGCTGCTCCGGCCGGTGGCGAGCTGTCGGTGGTTGCGACCGTCGAGGACGTGACCTCGAAGGACGGCGTCAGCAAGGCCGGCAAGCCGTGGACGATGTACAAAATCAAGGCTGGCGGCGAGGTGTATTCGACGTTCAGCGACACCGACGCCTTCGCCGCCGAAGGGTTCAAGATCTCCGGCGAGCAGGTGACGATCGGCTACGTGATGAAGGGCGAGTACCGGAACCTGGTTTCGATCTCCGGCACCGTCGAGGCGACGGCAGAGGCCGAGTATCTGCCGTTCGACGGCAATGGCTGAGCGGACATTCGACCCGGCGACGCACACCTACCGCGTGGATGGTGTGCGCCTGCCGTCGGTCACGCAGATCATGCGAGCCACCGGAATCATCGACGATCGGTGGTTCGATGCGTGGAGCAGGGACAGGGGCTCGGCGGTCCATCTTGCGTGCGAGCTGGCCGACCACGGCACGCTCGACGAGGCGTCTGTCGATCCGCGAATCAGGGGCTACGTGACGGCGTGGGAGCGGTTCCTGTCCGAGACCCGCGCCACCGTGGCCGAGATCGAATTCCGGCACAGCTCGGCGGCGCTGGGCTACGCCGGTACGATCGACCGGGTGCTGTCGCTGCACGGGGACAGGCCGGCGATTGTGGACCTGAAAACTGGCGCGCCCGGGAGGGCCGCGGGAATCCAGACGGCAGCGTATGCCGACCTGTACAGGGATGCTACAGGGGACATTGTGCTGACGCGGTTTGCAGTCCGGCTGTTCTCGGCCGGGAAATACTCAGTGGTAGAAGGCCGGACGAGTGACCACGACGACTGGAACGAGGCGTTGTGGGCCTACAGGGAAAGGGGGAAGCATGGGCGCGATTGAACTGACGGACACCACCGCCATACGGGCGGAAATCACAACGTGGGCGCAGGCTGTCGCTGCGCTCAAAATCACGAGCGAGCCGACCTACCGCGACGCAGCCGAGATGCTGCTCAACGTCCGTGCGATCCGCGGCAGGGTCAACGCGACGTTCGACCCGGTAATTGAGGCCGCGCACAAGTCGCACAAAGCAGCACTGGCGGCAAAGGCCGAACACGAGGCGCCGCTTGCGACAGCCGAGCGGGCGATCAAGGGCATGATGTCCGCCTACATGGCGGAGCAGGAGCGGCTCAGGCTCGCCGAGCAGTCCCGCCTGGCCGCAATCGCCCGGCAGGAGGAGGAGGACCGCAGGCTTGCCGAGGCGCAAGCCGCGCAGGACGCCGGTGATGCCGAGATGGCCGAGGCGCTGATCGCGCAGCCGGTGGTAGTCCAGCCGGTGAAGGCCGCGCCAGCGGTGCCGAAAATCGCCGGGGTGGTGTACCGGACGACCTGGCGAGCGGAGGTGGTTGACCTCGCGGCGCTGGTGCGGTTCGTGGCGGCTACTCCCGCGTTCGCAAACCTCGTGCTCGCCAACATGCCGGCACTCAACTCGCTCGCCACGGCGCAGAAGGGCGCGATGGCAATCCCCGGCGTCCGGGCCGTGAGCGAGACGCGATGATCGAAGCGCCCGGACCAGCGCGACGTGTCCCCGCCGGGCCGGCGGTGGGGTTGACAGCCATGCGGAGGAAGGGAAATAATAACAACTGCAAAGGGGATCATGTGATGAACGAATCCGAGCAAACGAAGGTCAGGCGGGCGGCGGCGGTTCCGCTGCGTTCACTGACTCCAGAGCAAGTAGCGGATCTTCGCGCGAGGTGGGCCAACGGCGAGACCCTCGCGGCACTCGCCGAGCGGTTCGGCGTGTCGCGTGTTACAGCGCGCGCAGCGAGGACTGGAACCGGTTCGTATCGCGGCGTGTAGGCGATGAGGTACACCGTTCGAAACTGGCGCGGGTTTCAGCACTACAAGAACCGGCGACCGCCGTGGATCAAGCTCCACCGGACGCTGCTAGAGGACCGCGATTTCCTGCGCTTGCCTCTTGCTAGCATCGCGCTAGCGCCGCTCGTGTGGCTGCTAGCAAGCGAGTCGGACGACGGTAGCGTGACCGGTGACGTGGATGATCTCGTGTTTCGTCTTCGGCGTTCAAGGAAGGAAATTATCGACGGGTTGCAAGGGCTTGCGGATGCTAGGTTTATCGAGTCGTGCTTGCACGATGCTAGCACGGTGCTAGCGCCATGCTTGCGCGATGCTATACCAGAGACAGAGGGAGAGACAGAGAGAGAGAACTACTCTTGCTCATCGGCTACCGCCGAGAGCGACCACAAGACCCCTGCTGGATTCTTTGAGTTCTGGTGCCTCTACCCACGGAAGGCCGCGAAG
>JAQTXL010000103.1 GCA_028688835.1 Candidatus Nanopelagicales bacterium
ACCTCCTGCGGTCGGCCCTGGGCGAGGAGAAGCTCAACTGGCTCGGCTTCTCGTACGGCACGTCGCTGGGCACGACCTACCTCACGGCCTTCCCGGACCGGGTGGGCCGGTTCGTGCTCGACGGAGCACTCGACCCGTCCCTTGACGGCATGCAGCTGTCCCTGGGCCAGGCCCGTGGGTTCGAGCGGGCCTTCCTCAACTACATCTCCAGCTGCACCATGCAGCGCTCGTGCCCGCTGGGGACGACGCCTGCGTCGGTCGTGGCGCGCGTCAACCGCCTGCTCGCCCAGATCGACACCAAGCCGCTCCCGACGCGCCAGGGACCGCCGCTCACCCAGTCGCTGGCCCTCGGCGGCATGCTCACGCCGATGTACTCCACCGACCTCTGGACCACCCTGACGGACGCACTGGTCCTGGCCTTCCGCGGCGACGGCACCGGCCTGCTCGAGCTCGCGTGGGCAGGCGCGGAGCAGACGGGCCCGACGACCTTCGCGAGCAACATGCAGTCGGCCTACTACGCCATCAACTGCTGGGACCTGCCTGCGACACCGGGCGCCGCAGGCATGGCCGCAGCGGCCCGCACGTGGTCCAAGGGCACTGCAGTGCCCGAGATCGCCCGGTCGCTGGCCTGGGGCAACGCGCCGTGCTCCACCTGGTTCGCGCACGATCCGGTGCAGCCTGCGCGCGCATCGTCCTCCACCAAGGCCCCCATCCTGGTCGTCGGCACCCGCTTCGACCCTGCAACCCCGTACGCCTGGTCCAAGGCGCTCAGCGAGCAGCTCCAGACGAGCACCCTGCTGACGTTCGAGGGCAACGGCCACACGGCCTACGGCTCGGGATCGCGCTGCATCGACACGGCGATCACGAAGTACCTGCTCACCGGCGTGCTGCCGGCGCCGGGCACACGCTGCACCGCCTAGGCGCCCGCGGTGCCCTCATCGGCATCGAGCTCGCGCAGGAACGACTCGAGCTGCGCGGCGATCTCGTCGCCCGTGGGCACATGCTCGGGGTCCTCGCCGGGCGCCTCGGATGAGGCCCCGCGCGCCTGGTCGTACTGGTGCTCGAGGGCGGTCACGACCGTGCTGAACTCCTCGTTGCCGACCAGCTGGTCGTTGATCTCCTGCGTCGCCTGGGCGGCCAGCGCCTCAAGACCGCCGGACGGCAGGGCCAGGCCGGTGATCATGCTCAGGCCGTTGAGCAGTGTCTGCGCACCCTGCGGGTACTGGAACTGCGCGAGGTAGTGCGGCACCTGCGCGGTGATGCCCATGGAGTCGAAGCCCTCCTGCGCGAGGTGGAACTCGAGCATCGCGCCCATGTGGCCGGGCACGTCGACGTCGCCCACCATGGAGCGGAACCCCTGGACCAGGGACGGGTCGGAACCGTGCACGGTGATCCCGAGCGGTCGGGTGTGCGGCGCTGGCCATGGGATGCCCGAGATCGCGACCGACAGGCGGATGCCGAACTGCTCGCCGAGTCCAGCCACCGCCGTGATGAACCGCAGCCACTGGTAGTCGGGCTCGGGCCCGGCGAGGAGCAGGAACGGCGTGCCCTCGGCGTCGATGACCTCGTGGAGGTGGATCGCCGGGATGTCGACGCCGGTGAAGTGGTCGACGGAGTACGAGAGCACCGGGCGCCTGGCCCGGAAGTCCATGACCTCGTCGACGTCGAAGGTGGCGACGAGGCGGTGCTCGCAGGTCTCCAGGATGTGGTCGATGGTCATGCGCACAGCGCCGCCGGCATCGACGTAGCCGGTGAAGGCATGCACGAGCACGGGAGCGTCGTCGAAGGCCGGCATCGCATGGATGGCGTACATCTCTTCCGGCGGTCGCACGAGGCCTCCTTGGTCGGGTCCTCTAGTCAAGCAGACGAGGGGCGCTTTGTGACCCGACGCAGCAGTGAAGCACCCGCACTGGGGTTTCGCTGAAAGAAAACAAGGAACTGCTCGGCGACGGCGGCGCTGGCCCAGAACTGGTCGCGCTGGTCGTCGTCCATGGTCAGCGCCAGCTCGCAGACCTGGCTCCACGCGTGGCCCACGGCCTTGGTCAGGCTGGCCGCGACCGTTGCCGAGATCGCCGAGCCGGCGACGAAGCCGTACGGCATGAACTTCAGCAGGTTCGTGACGAGGTAGCGGCCGGCCAGGGTGGCCCCGCCGGTCAGCACGATGGATCCCGCGAGCGACATGGCGCGCGATCGACTCGGTGGGAGTCCGTAGGCCGCCGTGATGCGCGCGATCATCGTGATCTGGTTGGGGATGAGCAGCGCCGCGTCAGTGAACGGGATCGGGGTCGCCCCGATGCCGGCGGCGACGGCGACGGCCTGGTTGATCACCGCCTCCACGGCTTTTTTTTTGCGCCCGAGATCGACGCGCTGGGCCGCGGTCAGGGCGCGCTCGGCGACGTCGGGGACGATCGCGTAGGTGGCGTCGAGCAGTGCCTGCAGGCCGTGGACGGGAGCGCCGCTGAACGCGTCGGCCAGCGCATTGGTGGGCACCGCGGGCCCGGCGACGGGGAGCCCGAGCCCGTCGATGTAGGCCGCGAACTCCAGGGCCTCGGGGTGCACGGTGCCCTCGCGCGTGGGCACCTGGGTCAGCACGATGACCACGGGAAGTCCCAGGCGCGCGAGCTCGCGGACGAAGGAGACCTGGGCCTGCTCGAAGCGGCGGTCGGACCAGCGCACGAGGTACCAGGCGGCGTGGATGTGCTCCGCGGCCGGCCGCGCGGCGTAGCGGTCGACGAGCGTCCGGAGGCCGGCGAGGATCGAGTCGCCGGCGACCCCGGTCTCGAATCCCTCGGCGTCGTACAGGCCCAGGAAGCTGTCGGGCAGGCGGTAGTGCAGCAGCCCCTTCGTCACCGGCTCGCCCAGGCCCGTGCGCGCCACGTCGCTGCCGAACATCGCGTTCACCAGCGTCGACTTGCCGACGCCGGTCTTGCCCACGACCAGCAGGTTGACCTGGCCCAGCGCCTCGAAGGCCGCGGCCAGTCGCTGCTCGAAGAGCGACTCCACCTCTGCCTGCGAGAGATCGGGAGCGCGCCCGGACGGTTGGCCTGCCACGCCACCACGGTACGCGCCTGCGCGGGGATCCGGGTTACCGTGGGGTCATGCGCGCCGCTCACCGACTCCGCATGCTCGTCGTGGCGGCCGTGGCCACAGCCCTGCTGGTCGGCGTCGGCGTGCTCGGCGTCAGCACCGCCAGGCGTGCGGGCCTGATCGGGCCGGGTGAGGTTCCACAGCAGTACCGGGCCCTGGTCCTCGAGGCGGCCGAGCTGTGCCCGAAGGTGCCGGTCGAGGTGCTGGCCGCCCAGCTGGCCAATGAGAGCAGCTGGGACCCGCGCGCCGTCAGCCCGGCGGGCGCCCAGGGGATCGCGCAGTTCATGCCGCGGGTCTGGGAGCAGGTCGGCAAGGATGCCAATGACGATGGTCGAGCCGACGTGTGGGACCCCGAGGACGCCATTCCGTCAGCCGCGGCCTTCAACTGCCACAACCGCCGGCTCGTGAAGGACGTGAGCGGCAACCGCCTGCGCAACACCCTCGCGGCCTACAACGCGGGCTTCGCCGCGGTGCGCCGGTACGGCGGCGTGCCGCCGTACCCCGAGACGCAGGCCTACGTCGCGCGCATCCTCGCGGATGCCAAGACGATCTCCTGGTGATCGACGCTAGGCCTTGGAGCCCGACCCGGGCTGGTCGGCGGCGATGTCCTGCTGTGCCGAGGCGACGAGCTCCTTCCAGACCTCGTCGCTGACCGCACTGGGGTCCTCCGCGGTGCCCCATGACTTCATCTCGCGCAGCAGCGCCTCCTTGGCGCGGGCGACCTGCTCGGTCACGACCCGACGCTGGGCCCACTGGAGCTCCCGCTCGCGCAGGGCGCCCTCGATGCTGGCGAGCTGCTCGGGCGTGCACGGCAGGTCGTAGATCGCGGAGACGAACCGTGCGATGTCCTCGCGGTAGTCGTGGCCGCGGCGCCCGAAGGTGCCGGGGACGACGTCCATCGCATTGATGAGGTCGACGCCGGTGAGGACGAACGAGGTGCCGGGCCGCCAGTGCGAGGACTTGGGCACGCCCGTCGGGCGCTGCTCGGGCGGGCCGAGCCACCACGGGCAGCGCAGCAGCAGGTTCGTGCCGAACTTGGGGATGGGATCGTCGTAGTGGCTCAGCAGCAGGTGCCGCACGCGGGCCCGCTGCTCGTCGGGGAGGTCGAGGTACTCCCCGTAGTTGTCGATTTCGAGCATGAGGCCCTCGGGGTCGATCTTCGCGGGGTCGATGCGCCACGACTTCGCGAACTCGGTCGCCGACGGCGTGCCCAGGAAGATCGAGGAGTGCACGAAGTCGCGGTCCATCGCCTCGACGGTGCGGTGACGCCAGATGTCCTGCATGGTCAGCGCGCCGAGGCTCTCGCCGAACAGCACGAACTTCGGACGCTGCTCCGGGGCGAGGCCGCGCAGGTAGCCCGTGATGCCGTACATCACCGCGCGGTTCTGCTCGACTGCCAGGCCGGTGCGCGTCAGGGACATGGACGACGGCAGCATCGAGTACTGCATCGTGCAGATGGCGCTGTTGCCGAGCGTGAGGTACTCGAGCGCCTCCGCCATCACGTAGTTGATGTAGCCCGAACCGGTGGGTGAGGCGAAGACCAGCACATCGCGGTCGAAGGCGTTGGTCCGCACCAGCTCGTCGAGCAGCAGCTCGACGCGCTCCTCGATCACATCGGATGTGTCGAGTCCGACGAACAGCCGGATGGGATCATGCGTGGCCGGCTCGCCCATGACTCCCGCGATCTCCTCGCGCGTGAGCACCATGTTCGTGAACCGGCGCCCCTCGCGCGACAGCGTGGAGAACGGCACGAGGCTGTCAGGGCTGCCGGAGACGAACGCGCTCACCGGCGGGCTCTCGTACGCGGGCTCCACAGCGGCACCGCCCTGCTCGACCCGTCGGGTGGCGTACTCGTAGCCGCCGCCCAGGACGCCACCGAGGATGCCGAGGGCCACCAGGTGGCCGATGGGGTTGGCCACCTCGTCGTAGTCGGGCGCGAAGCGCGTGAGCCCTCGGGCGACCTGCGCAGCGAGCTGGCGCTCGCCGACCTGCAGGGCGATCACCCCCGCCCCCACGCCCAGGGCGATGAGGACCGAGGTGCGGGTGGACACTGCCGCAATGGTGGTGTCCTGGTGCTTGGCTGCGCTGCGGTGCACGCGCTGGATCTCGAAGGCCGAGGCGGCGATGCCGGCCGGCAGCGCCAGCGGCACCTCGTTGACCCAGCGCCAGGCCCGCTTGCGCTCGGCCAGCACGTCGAGGGCGCCGATCACGGCGCTGAGGCCGGCGCCTGCCAGCGCCACCCGGCTGGAGCGCTGGGCTGCGACCCGGGCCAGTCCGCGCCGCAGCTTCTCGTCCTCGCGAGCCGGCAGCGCCCGCGCCATGCCCTCGGTCGCGCCCGCCCACACGAGGTTCGTGCCGATGGTGAAGGCCAGTCGTGTGGACGTCGACGGTCCCCCCTCGCCGAACGTGCGGGTGCGCAGCAGGAAGGTGCCCAGCGAGTCGATGGCGCTCTGCGTCGCGGTGACCAGCGACAGCGTCGTCGCTGAGATCACTCCTGTGGCGATGGCCTGGTCGACGGTCTTGCGCGGCTGCAGCCCCGGCTCGAACGACGGGCCGACCGATGCGGCGGCGGCGAAGACCGCCACGCGTTCAGCCAGACTGCGGTTGGGGCCAAGGGCCCCGATGACGCGATTGATTGCACCCATGGCGCAATCCTGCCAGTCGTGCGGCCTAGGTGCTCACGGTTGAGGCACTGGGCACCGGCACGGCGCTCGGACTGGCCGGCGTGGCGGGTGCGGTCGGGATGGACGGCGCAGGCACCGGGGCCGGCGGCGCCGGGACCTCAGAGGCCTTCAGCGCGGACTTCTTGATCCAGTCGGCCCAGGAGACGTTCCACAGCCCGCCTGCACCATTGCCCGGCTCGGCCAGGTTGCCCAGCGTGTTCGTGTACACGACAACGTCTCCCGGGATCGTCGTGTCGAAGATCCACTTGGCATCGCTCTCGAACATGTTCGTGCACCCGTGCGAGCCGTTGTAGCGGCCGATGCGGCCCACGGCCCACGGGGCCGCGTGCATGAACTCTCCGGACGGGGTCAGTCGGGTGTTCCACTTCGCTTCGAGCCGGTACTGCTGATTGGGGTCGGTGATGCCGAGGGCCTGGCTCGTGTACGTCTTGTCGGCCTGCTTGGCCGTGCTCACGACCTTGACGCCGTTGCGGGTGCGCCAGTCGGGGCCGCCGAGGGAGACCTTGAACGTCTTGACCTTCTTGCCGTCGATGTAGACGTTCATGAGGGTGCTCTTGCCGTCGACCCGTGCGATGAACGACCGGGCGGTCTTGAAGGTGTAGGCGGTCGCGAGCGAGGAGCTGCCCACGAGCGTCGTGCCACCGCTCACGCCCAGATTGGTCGAATCCAGCGTCGACGTGATGGTGATCGTGGAGCGGCCGGGCCAGAAGGTGGTGGGCCGGAACATCAGCGAGCGATCGCTCTGCCAGGCCCAGCGCCCGGGGATGACCTCGGTCGCCCCGGTGGCGTCGGAGGTCGCGACGACGCTCAGGTGCCGCTCGACCACTGCCCGGTTGCGGATCGCCTTGGTGAAGGTGAGCGTCGGCAGCGTTCCGACGCCGACGCGGGTGTTCGACGCATTGACGCCGAGCTTGTTGCTGGCGCCATCGAAGCTGGCGCCGACCATGACCCGCGAACGCGGCAGGTTGGCGATCTTGTCGGGATCCTGCCCGGCCGGGATCTGGGGCACGCCGGAACCACTGGCACTGGGCGCGCTGGGCCCCATCGCATTGACGGATCGCAGGGCCACGACGTACCGCACCCCGTTGGACAGGCCGCCGACGACGCACAGGCCGGTCATGCTGCCGCAGCTCGACCAGGTGCGACCGGCGTTGGTCGTCACCTGCACGTCGGTCACGGGGTAGGGCGAGGTGTTGAGGGGCAGGACGTAGGCGATCTGCAGGGAACCGGCACCCGGCACGGTGACCGCAGCGATGTCCGGCGGGTCGGGGAAGGGGCTGGCCGCCGTGGCCGGCGCCATGGCAGCAGCACCGCCCACGAGGACGGCACTGGCGACGAGGAGCGCACGAAGGCGCAGGGGAAGCACGGCCCCACTCTAAATCGCCGTCTCGCCCGCACCAAACGCGACGCGACTGAGACGAGGACCACCTCGCGCAGCGCTGGGCACGTCAGCGCGCACCGGCTACTGTTGTCACCGCGCCGATGCCCGGTTCTGGCGTGCCTTCATTCACGACGACGAGCACCTCGTGTGCGAGAGGATCGACTGTGGCCACGGACTCCCTGGACCCCTTCGGCGCCAACGAGTGGCTCGTAGACGAGCTGTACGACCTCTACCAGCAGGACAAGTCGAAGGTCGATCCCAC
>JAQTXL010000010.1 GCA_028688835.1 Candidatus Nanopelagicales bacterium
GCACGAAGCTCAGCACCCGAGAGGTTGCGGAAGTCACGGCGCAGATGGTGCAGATCGTCGCGGCCACATCACGCACCACGGACCTCATCGGGTCCGACGGCGATGCTCGCCTGCTGCTCCTCCTGAGTGACACCGATGCCGACGGCGCGAAGATCGCGCTCGACGACCGAGCACGCCTGATCGGCGACTACACCTTCACGGCCGGGAATGAGCGGCTGCGCCTCACCCCGACGATCGGGTTCGCCCTCGCCTTTGCCGAGCTCACCGCTGATGAGCTCATCGAGCAGGCACACATTGCGGCCGAGCACTCCGCCCTGCACCTGGATCTCCAGACGAATCAGTTCGTGCCCGAGATGATCGCCGAGGCCACAGCCACGCGAAGCAGCAAGCGCAAGTCGTGGCTGCAGCGATGGCGCGATCACCCGCCGTGGGACTGAAGGCCCTACCGGCCGCATCCGCGCCTTCCTAGCCTGAAGGTATGAACACGAGGATGCATGCACATGGAATGCAGCGTTGGGTTCTTGCGGGACTCGCACTCACGTGCACGACGCTGTCGCTCGCCGTCCCGATCGCGGCCTTCGCCGCCGAAGGGCCTCCCGGCGGTGGCGGTGCGCCGCCCGGCGTACCGGCCGGACCCCCGGCCGGCATCCCCAGCGCACCCCCTGCGGGCGTTCCCAGCGGGGTCCCGACAGGCATCCCCACGGGCGCACCGTCAGGCATTCCTTCAGGCGTGCCTTCAGGAGCGATCCCGTCCGGTGTCCCTACCGGTGCGATCCCGTCCGGCGCACCCGCCGGTGGGCCTCCGGCTGGCATCCCCACCGGGGCCATGCCGAGCAACCTGGGCGCCCTGACCTCGGGAGGGCTGGCCGACATCGACCCCACCAAGTTCGCCGGGCTCACCCCGACCCAGCTCGACGCCCTCAAGCCCGCAGCGCTGGCAGGCCTGTCGCAGGAGCAGCTGGCCAACATGAAGCCCGCGAGCCTGGGCTCGCTGAGCGCATCGCAGTTCAGTGCACTGCCGCCTGCGTCGATGGCCGGACTCAAGCCGGAGCAGCTGGCGGCCATGGGCCCCAATGAGATCAAGGGCATGACACCCGACATGCTCGACGCGATCCCGGCAGCGGCCCTGAGCGCCTTGAGCTACGACCAGATGCTGGCCCTCAAGCCGGCCGTGATGTCGCAGATCTCCGGCGAGCAGGTCGCCGCACTCTCCGCAAAGGCGATGGGCGCGCTGTCCAAGGAGCAGCTGGCCCGCATTCCCCTCGAGTCCATTGCCGCCATCTCCTCGGGCCAGCTCGACAAGCTCAGCCCGGCCTCGTTCCCCGGCTTCAGCCCTGAGCAGTTCGCTGACCTGCGGCCGGCGATCCTCTCGGTGATCGATCCCAAGCAGTTCGTGGGACTCAAGCCGGCAGTCATGGGCGTGATGACCGCGGAGCAGTTCGCCGCCTTCACCCCGGCGACGGTCAAGTCGATCACGATCCCCCAGATCGACAGCCTGGCTCCGGCCGCCCTGGCCGGCATGGCGCCCAACGAGATCACGGGGCTCAGCGATGCCAAGATCGCCAAGCTCGATGCGCCGCAGATCGGCAACCTGCCGACCGCGACCTTCGCCGCGATGAAGCCGAGCCAGTTGGCGGCCATGGCGCCTGCCGATGTCCCGGGCATGACGGCCCCGCAGCTGGAGGCCCTCAGCCCCAGGCAGGTCGACGCACTCAAGCCCGCTGTCGTCGGTGCGATGAGTGCCGAGCAGAAGTCGGCCCTCACCCAGTAGGGCGTGCATCGGGGCATCGTCGAGCGCACCATCACCCCTGAGGGGGTTCACACGACCCCCAACGGGGAGATGGCGCTCCACTCGGCAGGCCGACGGGCTGACCAGCGCTCACCGGTGGGTGCCGGAAGTTCGACCGTCGTTCACCATCTGTTCATCCACCGGACCCGCTTCCTTCGTTCACCTCATGTTCACTTGAGGGACAACTGCACGACCGGCCCCCGCCCGCCAAGGAGACCCACCCGTCATGGACATGCTGCTCATCGCGGTCATCGCCCTCTGCGTCCTCGCGCTGATCTTCGACTTCACCAACGGCTTCCACGACGCGGCGAACTCCGTGGCAACGGTCGTGGCCACGCGTGCACTGCCGGTCAAGTGGGCCCCCGCGTTCTCCGCCGCCTTCAACTTCCTGGCCTACTTCGTGGTGGGCACGGCGGTGGCCAACACCATCGCCAAGACGGTGAAGACCGTCGACGAGGGTGTCGCCGTGACCTTCGCCGCGCTCTTCGCGGCGATCGCCTGGAACTTCATCACGTGGCGCCTGGGCATGCCGTCGTCGTCGAGCCACGCGATCATCGGCGGGCTCGTCGGCGCAGGACTCGCAGTCGGCGGCCTCGATGCCATCGACTGGGCCAGCGTGCAGAAGGCCGGCCTCGGCATCATCGCATCGCCGGTCGTCGCCTTCAGTGTCGCCTTCGTCGCCATGTACCTCGTCTTCGGGCTGCAGCGCATGTTCAAGATGCATGACAACCACCCGGTGTTCAAGGGACTGCAGCTGATCTCGGCCGCCGCTGTCTCCTTCGGCCACGGCGCCAACGATGCGCAGAAGACGATGGGCGTCATCGCCGCACTCCTGCTCGGTGCCGGCTACACGTCACTCGCCGAGGACGGCAAGACAGTGCTCGTTCCCGAATGGGTTGCCCTGAGCGCCTACGCGGCCATCGCCCTGGGCACCCTGTGGGGCGGCTGGAAGATCATCGAGACCATGGGCCTGAAGATCACCATGCTGCACGCGACGTCCGGAACCGCCGCGAACATCGGCGCGACGACAGCGATGTTCGGCGCCACCGCGGTCGGGATGCCCATCTCGACCACGCATGCTGCCGCGACTTCGATCATCGGCGCCGGAGTCGGGTCCGGCAAGGGCGTCAACTGGTCGGTCGTCGGGCGCATGGTCCTGGCCTGGATCGCCACGATCCCGTCCGCAGCGGCCATCGCGTTCATCATGCTGCACCTGACCGAGCTGCCCACCGTGCTCGCCTGGCTGGTCATCGGCCTCATCCTCATCACCTTCGGGTCATGGGCGGTCTGGGCGATGCTGCACACGATCCACGCGTCCGATGTCGAGGCCGAGGTGCCCAGCGAGGACGTGCTCGACACGCCCCTGGAGGCGCATCCCAAGCTCGTGGGCCACGGCCCCGTCGACTGATCGACACCTGATGGCGCTGCTCTGGCGCGCTCGGCTCTCCCCAGCAATCATGTGGCCCCCCACCGCGAGGTGAGGGGCCACATGCTGATTCCACCCTGATGGGAGGCCTGTGGGCTGCGACGTGGCTAGGGCTCGTCTGCAGGCGGGGTCGGGACGTGCGGGAAGAGCTCGGCGAAGGCGCCGATGCGCAGGCGGTGGCTGACCTCCGGGGCCAGGTCGTCGCACAGCTCGTGCAGGGTGCGCTGGGTGTGCCCGAAGGTGCCCTCCCAGTGCGGGTAGTCGGAGCCGAAGAGCGCGTTGCGGTAGCCCTGCGCCGTTGCGGTCGTCGTCGACGAGCGCCGGTCATGCTGGAAGGTCGCGTACACCTGCTCGTAGAGGATCTCGCCCGGCAGCCGGGACAGCTTGGGGCTGACGGCTGCCGAGTGCTGGCGGTAGCCCTCGTCGAGTCGATCGGCCATGAAGGGGACCCAGCCGGCGCCGCCCTCGGACACGATGACGCGCAGGTTGGGCCGCGCATCGAGCACGCCAGAGGCCGCGAGCTGGCAGGCCGCACGCTGACCGCCGAAGCTGGTCTCGGCGTAGTTGAGCACGGCGCCGCCGCGCCCGGTGTCGCGGATGCCGGTGCGGGTCTCAGGCGTGTGCGGCTCGGTGCCCACGTGGAAGGCGATCACCAGCCCGAGATCGTCGAGCACATCCCAGAGCGGGTCCAGGCACGGATCGGCATAGGAGTGGAAGTGCCCGTCGGCAGGGCCGGGGCGAACAGGGAGGGACACCGCCGCCAGGCCCATGGTGCGCGCACGCATGGCCTCTCGGATGGCGTCGTCGATGGCCAGCAGTGGCAGGGCAGCCGCGCAGACGAGCCGCGGGGACTTCTGCTGCATCTCCAGGGCCCAGTCGTTCATCGCCATCGAGCCGGCAAGCGCGAGCTCGGGATCGCGGATGCAGAACGCCCACGCCCCCATGGATGGATAGGTGAGCTCGGACCAGATGCCCTCGAGGTCGAGGTCCTCCAGGCGCAGGGGGATGTTCTCGGCCCCCGGAACCCGGCGGTGCGGATCGGCGAACTCCGCATCGGTCATGGCCCCCGACTCAGGCTTGGGGATGCGCCGTCGGTACTGCTGGCCGTCAACGTGCACGGTCTCCCACAGCCCATCGGCATCACGGACACTGCGCGGCATGCGCGCAGCCAGGCCTGCAGGGAGGTGGGTCGCGAAGAGGTCGTCAGGCTCGACGAAGTGGGAGTCGCCGGAGTTCGCCCAGATCTTGCCCACAGCACCCCCCTCCTGCACCGAGCCCGGGGCGTCGTACCGCGGGCCCTCCCATGCTCACGCATCCGCAGCACCGCGCTTAGGGACCTTGGGCCTGAACTCGGGGGCCCAAGGACAGCCCCACCTATGCTCGATGGGTGATCCGATGGCGACGGTGGCCGGCCCTGCTGGTCGCCGGCGCCTGCGCCCTTGCGGCCGGCGTGCCCACGGCGCAGGCCGCGCCCACGCTCCTGCGCGGCACGCCCGCCCTCGGCGAGCCGTACACCGTCCAGCTCATCGTGATGGGCACCTCGACGTACGAGCTCTGCAGCGCTGCAGTCTGGAAACCGCGAGTGCTGCTCACCGCTGCCCATTGCCTCACCGACACGGGGGCCAGCACAGCCGCGGCAAGTAGCCGCATCTTCATCATGCCTCCGGGCGTGGATGCTGCGGTCGTCTACGCCTCGGGGCCGATCGGTGCAGCACCAGTGCATGTCACCGGCGCATACCTGGGGCAGCAGTACGCCGAGACGTCGAAGGTGGTGGTCGGCAATGACATCGCCGCGGTGACCCTCGATGCGGATCTTGCGCCGACGGCGTTCACCAGGCTCGCCGATCGCACGGAGATCACTGCATGGGTGCGAGCACAGCGGGAGACCACCATCACCGGCTACGGCATCACCAGCCCCACGGACACCGCGCCGTCGCCACCGCGATCCGCGCAGTTCCAGCTCGTCGAGGCGCAGACCGACCGCCGCGGGGTGAACGGCTGGACGCTGTGGTCCAACCCCGTCAATGGCGTCGACACATGCCCCGGCGACAGCGGCGCGCCCCAGTACGTGACGGCACCTGCCTCGACGCTGCTCATCGGCGACATCGCGGGCGGCAACTGCAACGGCCAGCCGCGCACCGCAGAGGCGTTCGCCGCGATCAGCTATCTCGAGGTGCTGAACCCCGCCCTGGCCGCTGCGGGCTACCCGACGATCCCCAGTGCCCCGCTCGACATCCATGCGGCTCTCGTCGCGGGCAACGAGAGCATCTGGTGGTCCGCGCCCCAGCTGTCGCCCGACACCGCGGCCTCCTTCGAGGTGCGCGACGCCGCGGGCATCGTGCTCTGCACGGCACAGCAGCGCTCGTGCACGATCAGCCCCACCGCCGACGCGACGGTACGAAGCGTGAACGCGCAGGGCGAGGGCGATGCAGCACCTGTGCCGACCCCGACGCCGCTGCAGCCGGCCGCCCCGCGCGTCAGTGCGCGTGCGGGAGCCGTCACGTTCAGCCTCACTGCAGTGGAGGCGCCGATTGTCACTGCCTATCGCGTGGTCGACCAGCGGGGACGGGTCGCGTGCCGTGTCGTGGCCAGCGCCTCGCCGCTCGGGTGCAGTGCGCGCCTGCCGCGAGGCTCCTACCGCTTCACGGTCAGCTCGAGCACGCAGGCCGGGCGCACACTGGAGTCGTCGCCCAGTCGCGTGGTGATCATCCGCTAGTGCGCGTCACGTCCGCCCGGGTCGCCCGTCGAGTCCAGCGCGAGACGTCGGAGCTCGAGCTGCTCGAGCATCGGGCGCACGATCGAGTCGGGGAGGCCCTCCTCGGCACGGATACGCAGCAGTTCCTCCTGCTCGGCCTGCAGCATCAGCCGGGCGAGCTGCGACCGCTGGGCCAGGCCGACCTGCGCGTCGAGCCCCTCGTCCTCGTCGAGTGCGTCAAGGCGCGCGTCGATGCTGCGCTGCAGCGGTTCGGTCACCTCGTGCGCGATGGGCCTGCCCTGCAGTGCCGACTGCTCGACTGCGTCATTGAGCTGCGTCGCTGCAGCAAGGGCCAGTGAGGTCTGGACCCTGCGGATGAGCGCCGAGTCATCCTCGGCAGGGAGCTTCAGCAGCCGCGCCATGGGGCCCATCGTCGATGACAGCAGGAGCGTGATGACGATGACGGCGAAGGTCGTCGCCAGGATGAGGTTGCGGAAGGGCAGCGCCTCGCCGGAGGTCATCGTCAACGGGATCGAGAACGCGGCCATGCCCGAGACCGGGCCTCGCGCACCCGACCAGGCGCCGACGAACGCGACGCGCCACTCGTCGGGCTGCCGATCCCTGCGCAGCCACAGCATGCCCATCACGAAGAACAGCCTGGTGACGATGAGCGCCGCGACGATGATCACGGCGAGCACGCCGACCTGCACGCGCTCGTCGGGAGCGAGTGCGGTGAAGGTCGCGGGCAGCTCGAGCCCCACCAGGAAGAACGCCAGGGCCTTGAGCACGAACGTGACGTGCCGCCACAGCGAGACACCGTCGATGCGGCTCTCCTGGCGGGCATCCGAGGTCTGCGAGTGCGCCACGAACAGTGCCGCGACCACGACAGCCAGGATGCCGGACCCCTCGAAGTGCTCGGCGACGTAGTAGAGCAGGAACGGGGCGACGAGGGTCAGGCTGTTGGCCGCGACGGCGTCGCGACTGTGCGCGATGATGCGCGACAGGATCCACCCGCCCACGAGGCCGACACCGACACCCACGGCCACCGCCAGCACGAACACGATGCCGATCTCGAGCATCGTGACACTGCCCGCCACAGCCGCGACGATCGCGACGCGCAGCGCCGTGAGGCCGGTGCCGTCATTGACCAGGCTCTCGCCCTCGAGGATCGACACCGCCCATCGCGGCAGGCCGACCTTGCGCGCGATCGAGCTCACGGCCACGGCATCGGTCGGCGCCAGCACCGCACCCAGGGCGCAGCCCAGCGCCAGGGGCATGCCGATGAGCCAGGAGCTGAGCAGGCCGATGACGATCGTGGTGAGGAGCACCAGGCCGATGGCCAGTGAGAGCACCTGCCGTCGCACGCGATCGATGTCGAGGTAGGACGAGCTGAGTGCCTCGCCGAAGACGAGCGGTGCGAGGATGACGATGAGCACGATGCCCGGCTCCGGCGGCGCATCCGGGCCGATCGGCACCATGCTCACGAGCACCCCTGCGGCCATGACGGGCAGGGCCATGCTCCGGCCGCGCTGCCGCGCGATCGCTGCCACCACGAGCGCGATGGCGGCCGAGGCGGCGAACCACGTGAAAACCGAATGCACGTCAGGCTCCAATGGACGATGACCGTACTTGGGTGTGGATTGTTCACTATCCTGCGATCGACGGAAATCCTTCCGATATGTCCGGGTTCACGCGAGGGGCGGCACCGATGTCCGCCACCCCTGAGACTGGCACCCACAGGCAGGAAGCGCGCCGGCGCTCGCGGTGGTGGCACAGGCCCGTGGCGGTGCGGTGGGTCGCCACCCTCGTCACCCTGCTCATCGGCATCGCCATCACCGAGGTGCTCGTCCACCAGAGCGCGGAAGACCAGCGGGCCACGTCCGACAGGAGTGCGCGCACCTTCGCCAAGCAGATGACCGCGCGCATCCACGAGAACCTCGGGCCCATGGTCCTGCTGAACCACAACCTCGAGAACTACATCAGCACGGAGAACGGCCCCGTCGATCCCGATCACACGCTCGCCTTGATGAACCGCGCTCTGGCGCTGGATCCCACACTGGCGGAGATCGCGCTCGCCCCGGGCAATCGCATCACCGACGTTGTCCCGCTCGAGGGCAACGAGGGTGCCGTCGGCGTCGACCTGCGGACGATCGCCGACTAGTGGCCGAGCGTCCAGCAGGTCATGCGCACCCGAAGGCCGCTGCTGGTCGGTCCCGTGGACCTCGTGCAGGGCGGCCAGGCGTTCATCTACCGCAATCCTGTGTACCTCGCCGACAACTCGTACTGGGGCCTGGTCAACACGGTCGTCGACGCACAGACCTTCCTCGACGCCCAGGCTGCGAGTGCAACCCACGATGGGATCTCCGCATCGCTGCGGACCGACACCGGCGATCCCCAGGTGTCAGCCCCGTTCTGGGGACCGTCTGACGGCTTCGAGAGCGCGACGACGGTGTCGAAGGTGTCGCCATACGGTGCGCACTGGGAACTGGCCGTCACCGGGCCGGCGATGGACCAGTCCGCACTCTGGCGCCTGCGCGCGACCGGCTACGCGCTCACGCTGGCCATGACGCTCCTGGTCTTCCTCCTCATTCGCGCCGTGCAACGGCGGCAGGCGACCTCGGCGCTGCTGGCCGACATGTCCGCACAGGTGCCCGGCATGCTGTTCGAGGCCCGTCGACCGCCAGGGGGAGCCGCAGGCTTCACCTACGTCAGCGAGGGCGTCTACGAGCTGCTGCAGATCACGCCTGAGGCACTGGTCGAGCGCTGGCAGGCGCTCGTGGACCATGTGGTCGACGCTGATCGTGACCGCGTGACCGCGAACCTCGACCGCGTGCTGAGCGAGGGCATCGACTGGCTCGACACCTTCCGGGTGCGCAGCGAGAACGGCACTGAGCGCTGGGTGCATGCGACCTCGCTGGTCAGGCAGCTCGCCGACGGCACGGCGCAGTGGCACGGCAGCATCACCGACATCACCGAGGAGATGCGCACCTCGGACCTGCTCACCCTGAGCGCCAGCGTCTTCGGCGCCACACATGACGCGATCCTCATCCTCACACCCGACGAGCGCATCGCCGATGTGAACCCGGCCTTCAGCGAGAGCTTCGGCTACAGCCCTGACGAGATCATCGGCGAGCCTGTCTCCTCCCTCGGCCAGGACCTCGGCCAGGAGGTCGTCTTCGCCGATCTGCGCCAGGCCCTGCAGCGCACCGGATACTGGCGGGGCGAGCTGCTCATGCGGGCCAAGTCGGGGCAGATCAGCCTCGAGACCGTCACCATCTCGGTCGTGGTCGACGAACGGGAGCAGCCGACCCACATGGTCGCGGTGATCACCACCGGTAATGAGCTGCGCGAGGACTTCGTCACGGGGCTGCCGAGCAGGAGCCTGCTCGAGGACCGCCTCGACCAGGCCGGACGGAACATCACGTCCACAGAAGCGACGGTCGCGGTGGTGGCCATCGGGCTCGACGGATTCAAGGAGATCAACACCGTGTACGGCCACGGGGTCGGCGACCTGCTCCTGCGCGCAGTCGCCGAGCGGCTCCAGCAGCAGATGTCGGGAGGCGACTCGCTGTTCCGCATGCGCGGCGACGAGTTCAAGCTGGTGCACCCCGGCAGCTCCGACCCCGCAGAGCTCGATGGGCTCTGCGCTCGCATCCTGCGTGACTTCGAGCGGCCATTCGCCATCGGCGACCTCGCCCTGCATGTGACGGCCGGTCTGGGGGTCGCCATGTACCCGACCGACACCGAGAACCCGCGTGAGCTTCGAGAGCTGGCCCTGCAGGCCCTGGGCACCGCCAAGGCGAAGGGCCGGGCGAGCCTTGAGTACTACCAGTCGCAGATGCAGGTGCGGGCCGGGGAGCGGGTCCAGTTCGCCGAGGACCTGCGGGCAGCCGTGGAGTCGGGGAGCATCGCCGCCCACTTCCAGCCGATCGTGAGCCTGGTCGACGGCTCGGTCACCAAGGCGGAGACCCTGGCGCGCTGGCACCATCCGGTGCGCGGCGCGGTCAGCCCGGGCATGTTCATCCCGACCATCGAGCGGCTGGGCATGATCAGCGAGCTCGGGGCGCAGATGCACGAGCAGGCGATGGCCTTCGCCCGTGAGATGCGCAGGTCGGTGCCCGCCTTCCAGGTGAGCGTCAATCTCTCGGTCGACGAGCTGCACCTGTCCGCGGCCACGCACGAGGCTCGCATCCGCAGCGTCTCCGACCACGGCCTGCCGCCGTCTGCCGTGGTCCTGGAGATCACCGAGAGCCTGCTGCTCACGACCGACGAGGCCTCGTCGGCCAACCTGACCCGCTACCGCGATGCCGGGATCCCGTTCTCCATCGACGACTTCGGCACGGGGTACTCATCGCTGGCGTACCTCCAGGAGCTCGAGGTGGACTGGCTGAAGATCGACCAGGCCTTCACGCAGAAGCTCACTCCCGGCAGCGACACGCTCGTGCTCGTGCAGGCGATCGTGGTGATGGCGCACCAGCTGGGGCTCGGCGTGATCGTCGAGGGTGTCGAGACCATCGAGCAGCGCGACCTGGCACGCGAGGCCGGATGCGACTACGCGCAGGGCTTCCTCTACACGCCCGCGCTCGCGCCGGACGACTTCGTCACGTGGCTACGCGGGCACTCGTCAGGGCCGGCGCAGCACTGAGGAACGCCACCTCCTGGCCGGGGGTGCCCGTCGAGGCGTCGGTTCCGGGCTGCGGCGCGAAGATCGCGTCGACTCGGGCCTTGAGGTTGAACAGGTGCGGGATCGGCACCGCTCGCTCCATGAGCGGCTGCGCAGCGTCGAAGGTGCTGTTGATGTCCGGCTGCGGCTTGAACAGCAGGGCCGGGTCGTCAACCGCCGCCTTCATGTACCGCTGCCAGGCCTCGTTGTGGGCGAGGTAGGCATCCTGGGCGCGCACGATGTCGCCGTGCCACGGCAGCACGGTGACGCCGGCGACGACGTCACCGGCGGCTGTGATGGCGAACTCACCCGCATAGGCTGCCTCCGACAGCGCGTCCCAGGCCTTCTCCTGCTGCGCGTCGGTGAGCTTCCCGTTGGCGCCGGACTCCTGGACGATCTGCTGGATCTGGTCGTCGGTCCACTGCATTGCCGCCTCGGAGTCCTCGACGGCGTTGACGAGCGCACGCATCTCGAGATTGCGTGAGGTCCAGTCGCCGACGATCATGCCCAGGCCCAGGAGCGTCACCAGGAACACGGCGACGCCCAGCACGGGTGGGAGCCAGCGGGACAGTCTCATGCGCCCATCATCCACTACGCGACTGCTTGGGCGAGCGCATCCCAGCCGCTAGCGTGTGACGCTGTGCTGACTGCATCGGCCCTTCGTCACTATGCATCGCTGGTCGTCGATGTCTCACGCCAGTTCGAGGCCATCCCCGAGGGCAGCACGATCAGGCTGGCCAAGCAGACGTCGAACCTCTTCCGGCCCCGGGCACGACTCGCCTCACCCGGGCTCGATGTCTCCGGCTTCGACGGAGTCCTGGCGATCGACACCGCGGCCAGGACTGCCGACGTGCTCGGCATGACCACGTACGAGCACCTCGTCCAGGCCACGCTCCCCCACGGACTCATCCCCATGTGCGTGCCGCAGTTGCGCACGATCACGCTCGGCGGTGCGGTGACCGGCATGGGGATCGAGGCCGCGAGCTTCCGGCAGGGGGCACCGCACGAGTCCGTGCTCGAGATGGACATCCTCACCGGCACCGGCGACGTGCTCACGGTCACGGGGGGCGCCGACGACCCGCATCGCGACTTGTTCGCGGGCTTCCCCAACTCCTATGGGTCGCTCGGCTACGCGCTCCGCATCCGCATCGAGCTCGAGCCGGTGCAGCCGTACGTGCACCTCAGGCATGTCCGCTATTCCTCGGCGGAGCAGCTCACCGAGGCCATCACGACCATCTGCGCCGCGCGCGCGCATGATGGCCACCGGGTGGACTTCATCGACGGCACGGTCTTCGCGCCGGACGAGCACTACCTGACCCTCGGCACGATGGTCCCCGTGCTTCCGGCGCACACTGCGGTGAGCGACTACACCGGCCAGTCGATCTACTACCGCTCGATCCAGCAGCGCAGTGAAGACTGGCTCACGATCCTGGACTACCTGTGGCGCTGGGACACCGACTGGTTCTGGTGCTCACGGGCCTTCGGCGCACAGGTGCCGGCGATCCGGCGGATGTGGCCTCGGGCCCGGCTGCGCAGCGATGTCTACTGGAAGCTCATCGCGATCGACCATCGCCATCACGTCGCCGCTCGGCTCAACGCGCTTCGCCGACGCCCGCAGCGCGAGTCAGTCGTGCAGGACATCGAGGTCCCGGCGGCCAGACTCCCCGAGTTCCTCGACTTCTTCCATCGCGAGGTGGGCATCGAGCCCATCTGGATCTGCCCGCTGCAGCAGCGCGATCCGCACGCGCGCTGGCCGCTCTACGAGTTCGATCCCGCAACGCTCTACGTCAATGTGGGGTTCTGGTCGAGCGTCGCGCTGCCTGCCGGGATGTCGCCTGAGGATGGGTCGGTGAATCGCCGCATCGAGGCCGAGGTGACCCGGCTCGACGGCCGCAAGTCGTTGTACTCGACTGCGTTCTACGATCGCGATACGTTCTGGTCGATCTATGGGGGTTCCGAGTATCCGGCGCTGAAGGAGCGCTACGACCCGCAGGGCCGCTTGCTCGGGCTGTACGAGAAGGTGGTGGAGCAGCGATGAAACTCGCCGACGTGTTCGCGACTGTCGTGCCGCAGGAGCGCGGGGTCGCCTTCCGCGCCTTCGATGGGTCCACCGCAGGTCCGCCCGATGCCGAGGTCGTGCTCGAGCTCCGCAGCCCGCGCGGCGCGAGCTACATCGCAGGAGCTCCGTCGCAGCTCGGACTCGCGCGGGCATACGTCAGCGGCGATCTCGAGATCATCGGCGACACCTACAAGGCACTCGCCAGGCTCTACCCGCTCGACACCTCGCACCTGACCGTCAAGGACAAGGCTCGACTGGCCAAGGAACTGCTGCCCTACATCATGTCGCGGCCCTCGCCACCGCCGCAGGAGCGCAGGCTCGGCGGACGCCGCCACTCCAAGGGCCGCGACGCCGACGCGATCCATCACCACTACGACGTGTCGAACCTGTTCTACAGCTGGGTGCTCGGGCCCTCGATGGCCTACACCTGTGCAGTCTTCCCTGACGCGGAGTCCTCGCTCGAGGTCGCGCAGGAGACCAAGTTCGACCTCGTCTGCCGCAAGCTCGGCCTCGAGCCGGGCATGCGCCTGCTCGATGTCGGCTGCGGATGGGGCGGGATGGTGCGCCACGCGGTGCAGCACTACGGCGTGACCGCCATCGGCGTCACGCTGTCCGAGCAGCAGGCGCACTACGGCCAGCAGGCGATCGAGCGCGACGGCCTCGGCGACCGCGCCCAGATCCGCTTCAGCGACTACCGCGACCTGCCCGAGACCGGATTCGACGCGATCTCCTCGATCGGGCTCACCGAGCACATCGGGCGCGCGAACTACCCGTCGTACTTCAGGTTCCTGCACAGCAGGCTCAAGCCCGAGGGCCGCCTGCTGAATCACACCATCACGCGCTACGACGATGCGCAGCCCACGCACCTGCGCACGTCGTTCATCAACCGCTACGTCTTCCCCGACGGCGAGCTCTCCGGCCCCGGCCACATCATGAGCGTCATGAATGCTGCCGGATTCGAGATCCGGCACGAGGAGAACCTCCGCGAGCACTATGCGCTCACGCTCCAGCACTGGTGCAAGAACCTCGATGCGCACTGGGATGAGGCGGTCGCGGAGGCTGGCCTGGGCACCGCACGCGTGTGGCGCCTGTACATGGCGGCCTCGCGACTGGGCTTCGATCTCAACACGATCCAGTTGCACCAGATGCTCGGCGTGAGGCTCGGCGACGGCTACCGCAGCGGGATGCCCCTGCGCCAGCGCCTGGATGTCGCCTGAGCCTCAGCGCATGGCACGTGACGAGCGTGCGGTGAGCAGGTGACTAGCTGGCGGTCTGCACGAGCACGTGCTGCGCGAGCTCGTCGTTCAGCTCGGTGTACTCGCCGGCACTGCCGATGGTGATGAGCGCACCCGTGCGTGCCACCATCACCGCCGCTCCAGGCATCGCCCCCACGCGCTGCAGGGCCGCCATCGTGACCGCCGACTCCTGGATCGGCTCGGCGATGCGGCGCACGGTGACGCGTGCAGCAGTGTCCGTGACGACCTCGCTCAGGGGACGCAGCTCGCCGTCGCTCAGGACGTCGTGCGGGCTGCCCGGGTCCAGGGAGTCCAGGCCGGGAATCGGATTGCCATAGGGCGAGTGCGTGGGGTTGCCCAGGATGGCCAGGAGCCGCTGCTCGACCGGCTCGCTGATGACGTGCTCCCACCGGCAGGCCTCGGCATGGACGTCTTCCCAGGGCAGGCCCAGGACGCTCACGAGCAGGCACTCGGCGAGCCGGTGCTTGCGCATGACCCTGATGGCCGCCTCGCGTCCGAGTGGCGTGAACTCCAGCTGGCGGTCCGCGGCGACCACGACGAGTCCGTCGCGCTCCATCCTGGCCACGGTCTGCGACACCGTGGGACCGCTCTGGTGCAGCCGCTCGGTGATGCGCGCGCGCATCGGCGCGATGCCCTCCTCCTCGAGCTCGAAGATGGTGCGCAGGTACATCTCGGTGGTGTCGATCAGCGCGCTCATCACACCTCCTCGCTTTGTCAGTTAGGCGACCCTCACCCTACGGCAGGCCGGCGCGCCCGGTCGCCCGAGTCCTCGCCCTACGCTGACGGCATGCCCACGGTCATGTGGTTCCGACGCGACCTGCGCCTGCGCGACAATCCGGCGCTGCTGGCCGCCGTCGACCAGGCTCGCCAGGACGGTGACGGCCGCGTCGTGCCGCTGTTCGTCGTCGATCCGCGGCTGTGGGATGCCTCGGGCCCAGTGCGCCAGGCAGCACTGGTGCAGTCGCTCGAACGACTCGGGGCCAGCCTCGACCGCAGCCTGCTGATCCGCCACGGCGATCCGGCCGTGATCGTTCCCGAGGTCGTCCGGGCCAGCGGCGCATCGTCCGTGCACATCGCGCAGGACTTCGGTCCGTACGGCCGCGTGCGTGACGCGGCCGTCGCCGTGGCACTTGGTGCGACCCCGCTCACCGCCACGGGCTCGCCGTATGCCGTGGCGCCCGGCCGGGTCACCAAGGCCGACGGCACCGCGTATCGCGTGTTCAGCGCCTTCCACCGGGCGTGGGAGCGCCATGGCTGGCGCGCGCCGGCGGCCGATGTCCCGGCCGACACTGCGTGGTGGGAGGCCATGCCCTGCGAGGGCCGTCCTGCCGCCCCGGACCTGGGCGGCTTGGTGCTCGCACCTGCGGGCGAGCAGGCGGCGTGGGAGCGCTGGACCGCCTTCCGCGACCACGACCTGGCCGCCTACGCTACCCAGCGTGACCGCCCGGACCTGGGCGCCACCAGCGGCCTGAGCCAGCACCTGCGCTGGGGGGAGATCCACCCGCGCTCCCTGCTCGCCGACCTCGGCCCCGACGACGAGGTGTTCCGCAAGGAGCTGTGCTGGCGCGAGTTCTACGCCGATGTCCTCATGCACGCGCCCGAGTCGGCGCGTCGCTCGCTCGACGAGCGCTTCGACGCGATGCCGTGGGCCACCGGCGAGGCCGCCGAGACGGCGTTCCAGGCCTGGGCGTCAGGCACGACGGGGTACCCGCTCGTCGATGCCGGCATGCGTCAGCTGCTCGCTGAGGGCTGGATGCACAATCGGGTGCGCATGGTCGTGGCCAGCTTCCTGGTCAAGGACCTGCACCTGCCCTGGCAGCGCGGAGCGCGTGCGTTCATGCGGCTGCTGCGCGACGGTGACCTGGCGAGCAATGCGCATGGCTGGCAGTGGACTGCCGGGTGCGGCACCGATGCAGCGCCCTTCTACCGGATCTTCAACCCGGTCGCCCAGGGCCTTCGCTTCGACCCGGATGGCGACTACGTGCGCCGCTATGTGCCCGAGCTGGCCCACCTCGAGGGCGCACAGGTGCATGAGCCGTGGTCCGCGACCGACGGCTACGCGCAGGGCTATCCGCAGCGGATCGTCGACCACGCAGTCGAGCGCCAGGTGGCCCTCGATGCCTATCAGGCAATTCGGCGGGTCTGAGCCTGCAGCCACGTACGATGTGCCCTTATGCCGACCTACTCCGTTGTCTCGATGAAGGGTGGCGTCGGCAAGACCTCGGTGACCCTCGGGCTGGCCAGCGCCGCCTGGAGTCGGGGTGACCGGGTGCTCGTCATCGACCTCGACCCGCAGGCCAACGCCACCATGGGCCTGCGTGTCGAAGCGCCCAGCTTCACGGTGAACGACGTGCTCGCCGATGCCCGGCCGGGCGTGGCCATCGACGCCCTGCAGGTCTCGCCGTGGGGCGAGCACGTGCATGTGCTCGCCTCGGAGCGCGCGCTCGAGCACCGCAACACCGTGGAGGGGCGGCACTCCTCACTGCGGCTGCGTGCCGCGCTGGCGAGCCTGCCCCGCGCGTACGACCTCGTCGTCATCGACTGCCCGCCCTCGCTGGGCGAGCTCACGCGCAATGCCCTGAGCGCCAGCGATGCAGCGCTCATCGTCACCGAGCCGGGGTACTTCGCGCTGCGCGGGGCCGAGCAGGCCATGGAGGCTGCCGAGGTCATCCGCAGCTCCACCAATCCCCTCATGCATGCTGAGGCGATCATCATCAACAAGGCCCGTCCCTCGGTCGCCGAGCAGCGCGCGCGCATCGCCGAGCTCACCGCGATCTATGGCGATCTCGTGAGCGGCGTCATCGTCCCCGAGCGCAACGCGATCCAGCAGGCCGAGGCCGCGGGCATGCCGATCCACGCGTGGGAGTCACCGGCCGGTGCCGAGCTCAGCGGCGTGTTCGATGCGCTCTACGACGCCATCATGCCCGTACGACTCACGACGGAGGTGCCGCGATGACCGCAGCGAAGCCGGCATTCGACCCCGCGCCGCGTCCGGCGCTCTCGCGCGCCACCGACGCGATCTGGCACCCGACCCTCCCGCGCGAGCAGGCCGAGCGTGCTCCGCTGAACTCGGGGGCGACGTCGGATGCGCTCCTCGGGCCCAAGGAGGACAAGCTCGTCGAGCTGCGCCTCGAGCTGCCCAAGTCGCTGCGCCGGGCGCTGCGCACCGAGGCCGAGGCACGCGGGCTCACGGTCGACCAGCTCGTCGCCATGGTCGTGCGCAGCTACCTCAAGCGCTGACCGGCTAGGGCGACAGGCGCTCGAGCACCCACCCCTGCGGATCCGAGCAGCCAGCATCCTCGATCACGCGCCGGAAGCGCAGGCGGTCGTGCAGCCGCGACGGCCGTCCCTGCCAGAACTCGACGGTGGTCGGCACGATGAGCCACCCGCCCCAGAACTCCGGCATGGGCACCTCCTCCGGGAACCGCTGCTGCGCCGCCGCGAACTGCTCGTCGAGCACTGAGCGCTCCGTGATCACCGCCGACTGCGCGCTCGCCCAGGCCCCGAGCCGCGACTCGCGCGGACGCGAGTCGAAGTACTGCTGGGCCTCATCGCGCTCGATCTGCTGCACCCGGCCCACCACGCACACCTGACGGTGCAGGGCGTACCAGGGGAACACGCACGAGGCATGCTGGTTCTCGAAGAGCTCCTGGCTCTTGCGCGACCCGAGATTGGTGTAGAAGGCGAAGCCGCGAGCATCAGCGCCCTTGAGCAGCACCGTGCGGCTGCTGGGCTGCGCGTCGGCCGTCGCCGTGGCCAGCACCATGGCATTGGGCTCGGTCACCTCCGCGGCGATCGCCGCCTCGAGCCAGTCGCGGAAGGCCTCGAGGGGCGTGTCGGGCAGATCGGCAGCCTCGAGGTGACCCGCGTCATAGTGGACCCGCAGGCCTGCCAGTCGATTTCGGTCGGCAGGCGCGTTCTCTAGACTCATACCTGCATCCCACCACGGGTGCCCCGTGATCTGCTGCCGCACCCACTGCAGCCATGGGCTTGCCGCAACGACTCCTGGAGCCATCTGTGTCCGACTCGATCACGATCCCCGCCGATCTCCTGCCTGCCGATGGTCGCTTCGGCGCCGGTCCGTCCAAGGTCCGCAAGGAGCAGGTCGATGCGCTGTCGGCGATGTGGCAGACGTACCTGGGCACCAGCCACCGCCAGAAGACGGTGAAGTCGCAGGTCGGCCGGCTGCGCGCTGGGCTCTCCGAGCTGTTCTCGCTGCCTGAGGGCTACGAGGTCGTGCTCGGCAACGGCGGCTCCACCGCGTTCTGGGATGCCGCGGCCTTCGGCCTCATCCGCGACCGTGCGCAGTTCCTGTCCTTCGGCGAGTTCGGTGCCAAGTTCGCCAGCGGGGTCAAGGACGCGCCGTTCCTCGGTGAGCCCACGATCCTGAAGTCCGAGCCCGGTGACGCTCCCGCGTTCGCGGCGGAGGCCGGTGTCGACGCCTACTGCTCCCCGCACAATGAGACGTCCACGGGTGTCGCGGTCACGCCCAAGCGCGTGGCCGGAGCCGACGCCGACGCGCTCATGATCATCGATGCGACCTCCGGCGCCGGCGGCCTGATGGTCGACGCGCGCGAGTTCGACACCTACTACTTCGCACCGCAGAAGAGCTTCGGCTCCGACGGCGGCCTGTGGTTCGCGCTGATGTCGCCGGCTGCGATCGCGCGCGTCGCCGAGATCAAGGCGAGCGGACGCTGGATCGCACCGTTCCTCGACCTGCAGACCGCGATCGACAACTCGGTGCAGGACCAGACCTACAACACCCCTGCACTCTCGACGATCCTGATGATGGCCGAGCAGGTCGACTGGTTCAACGGCAACGGCGGCCTCACGTGGTGCGCGGCTCGCACGGCCACCTCGTCCAGCGTGCTCTACGAGTGGGCCGAGACCAGCCCGCTGGCCACGCCGTTCGTCACCGATCCCGCGAAGCGCTCGGGCGTCGTCGCGACGATCGACATCGACGACTCGATCGACGCCACCGCGATCTGCAAGGCGCTGCGCGCAAATGGCATCGTCGACACCGACCCCTACCGCAAGCTCGGCCGCAACCAGCTGCGCATCGCGGTCTTCCCCTCCGTCGACCCCGATGATGTCCGTGCGCTCACCCGCTGCATCGACTATGTGATCACGCAGCTCTCGTGACGACAGCGCCGGCTCGCCCGGTCCGCGATCGACCCACCTGGATCTGCTACCTGCAGAACGGCTTCTTCGCGTGGTTCATCTACGCCTTCGGCGCGACCCAGGCGCTCCTGCGCGATGAGCAGGGCACCACACGGTCCATCGCGGCACTCCACGGGACCTTCCTGGCCACTGGCAGCCTCATCGGCTCCCTGCTCGCAGGCAAGGCATTGATGCACTGGGGCCGCGGCACGGTGATGCGCGTCGGCGGCATCGGGGCGATTGCAGGCATCCTCGTCTACACGATGCCGCACGGCTCCTTCCCCGTGACGCTGGCCGGCGCATTCATGGCCGCCATGTGCGGCTCCTTCTTCGTGTCGGCCCTCAACGCGTTCGTGATGGACCACCAGGGCGACGCCGGCCCCAGCGCCCTGATCGAGGTCAACGCCGTCGCGGCCTTCCTGGGCATCCTGGCGCCGCTGGCCATCGGCCTGGCCACGGCCACCGTCCTGGGCTGGCGCGCCGGCATCTGGGTCGCGGTCATCGCCCTCGTCGTCGTCGAGTTCGCCCGCGGACGCAACCTGGCGCCGTACCGCACGGCCAGCAGCGAGCTCGCGCACGAGCGCCGCGATCGCATGCCGCGCGAGGTCTACTGGAGCCTGGCCCTGTTCATGGCCTTCGTGGCCACGGAGTTCTCGATGACCTTCTGGAGCTCGGACCTGCTGCGCGAGCGCTGCGGCTTCGAAGCAGGTGCTGCTGCGGCATCGATCGGTGCGATCACCGCCGGCATGCTCCTCGGACGGCTCATCGGTGCACGCCTCGCTGAGCGTCACGCAGCCGACCGGCTCCTGCGCATCTCCGTCGTGCTCTCGCTCGGCGCCTTCGTGCTCGCCTGGTCGTTCACCTGGTGGCCCGCGGTCGTGCTGGGCCTGTTCCTGGGCGGGGTGGGCATCAGCGTGCAGACCCCGCTCGGCATCGCACGCGCCATCCAGGTGTCCGACGGCCTCACCGACCGGGCCTCGGCACTTGCGCTGGTGTTCGCGAGCATCGCGGTGGCCTCGGCCCCGATCGCCCTGGGCGTGCTCGCCGACCACATCGGGTTCCACCTGGCCTTCCTGATGGTGCCGGTGTTCCTGGGCATCGCCCTGACGATCCTGCTCGTGCGTCCGGTCGCTGCGCCGGAGCAGCTCGAGCATCAGCCTGCCTGAGGGATCTCCACGCGGATCAGCCGGTTGTCGCGCTCGCTGGCGATGAGCAGGGCCCTGCCGTCGGCGGTCCAGGTGATCGCCTCCCCCTGGAACTGGCCCGGCAGGTCGAAGGGCCGGCCGGCCTTGCCCGGCGGCAGCCCGGTGAACACCGTGGCGTCGAAGTAGGTGCGCAGCACATAGCGATCACCCTGCGGTGCGACCGAGCCGTCGGTGATGAGCCCGTCCTCACGACGCAGCGGCACCGCGCGATTGACCGCTGCCGGAGGCACCGGCAGGGCATAGAGGCTCCCCGCAGCAAGCTGCTTGGTCACGATCCACAGCTGGGGCTTCGTCGGGTTCGCGAGCAGGGTCTCGGCGTTGTGCCCCATGTCGGGGTAGGTGACCCGCAGGTGCCTGGCGGACACCGTCTGAGACCGCAGGGTGGTCGGCTCCTGGATGCGCAGCACCTCGACCCACGGCCACGAGTCATTGTTGTCGCCGAGGTCGCCGAGCCAGATCACCGGACGGCCCTTGGCGTCGCGTCCGGTCGCGATCGCCTCGTAGTCGCGGGCTGGGCTGCCCGAGACGCGCAGCGTTGCCAGGGTGCGGCAGGTGCGCTCGTCGACCGCATGCACGTACGGGCCGTTCGACGAGTCGTTGTGCAGGTAGAGCACTCCCGGGAACCGCTGCGATCGCGCAAGCCCGCTGATCTCGGTGAACCGCTCGTCACTGAAGGTGCACTGCACCCGCCACGACTGTGCCGACTGGGCCGGCGCTGCCAGCAGGGCGACGAGACCGAGCAGCGGCAGGACGAGCCAGGCCGTGAGCCGCCTCATCGGCCGGCGATGGCGGCCACCACGATCACGGCAACGAGTGAGGCGAGCACCACGAGGGTGATCAGGCGACGTGCTCTCGGGCTCATGCCCAGACCCTACGATGCGGCCGCTGAGGGCCGAAGCGCACCTCGACCGGGATGCGGTCGATCTCCGGCGTCGGTGCGCCGTCGAGCAACATGCGGCCACCACACCCGGGGTACCGGAGGCGGGGACAGTAGCGTGAGCGCACACACGCGTGGGAACTCCGAGGAGGCGTCAGAGCATGAGCCGCAGCAGCGCCTACCGTCCGCAGGCTGAGTCGATCTTGTCGGCGCAGGTGGCCGTGCGGGCCGGCACGCTCGCCTGGGTCCTGGCCGCAGTGGTCGGAACGGTCGTGGTCGTCCGCAATGGTGACGCGGTGACGCCCTGGCTGCTCACGTGCGCGATCGGCATCATCAGCGGAATCGGCGGACTGCTGTTCCTGCGTCGCAAGGCTCGCGGCCGCTGACCTGCCTCACGGCAGCCGACCGCGTCGGCGGCTACGAGTGGCCGAGGTCTCCGGCCTCATCGATCGGCACCGCGGGTGCAAGCTCGACTGCTGGCTCGACCATGACCTCCGAGTGCGCGCCACAGCCGAAGCTCAGGCTCACGATCTTGCCATCGGCCGCACCCATCGCATTGGCGCAGACGCCGAAGGCCTGGCCGACGACACCACCCAGCGTGACGAGGAAGCCGCAGCTCGAGCACTCGTGCGCCGCGCCACGGGCCATCGGCGACTGCGGACCGGTGTCGCCCTCATGCCACCGCTGCGTCGCCTCATCGCGACCGATCGGCGACAGCACGCGCGCGCGGCCGAGGCCGAGCTCCCACTGCCCGGGAGTCAGGGGCGCCAGCGACGCAGCACCCTCGAGCTCGTCCTCGCCGGTGAGGCCGGCGATCAGGCGGTCGTCATCGGCCGAGGTCGGGAGGATGTCGCCCACGCCCAGGTCACCGGGCTGCACGCGCTCGTTCCACGGCACCCAGCGCGGTGCGGTGATCGCCGTGTCACCGGGCATCAGGACGACGTCATTGACGGTCACGGTGCGGGCGCGGGAGGCGCGCACGACGACAACCGCCCAGTTCCAGCCGGCATAGGCCGGGTTCAGGCAGGCGAACAGGTGCGTCGCGATGCGGTCGGCATCCATCGCCGCACCGAGGTGATCGCCCACCATCGCGGCCCCCACATCGCCGATGACGGCATCGCGTGCGAGGTCCACGGCGCCGATGAGCGCGGGATCAGGCTTGATCGCTGGTGCAGTCTCGGTGTTGGTCACGTGCCGATTGTCGCGCACGGTCCTCGGGGCCCCGACCCCCGGGGCCGCATTGCCGTGGCGGGCCGTAGGGTCTGGTCGTGATGGGCGCCCACCTCGTGCTGGACCACTGACATGTGGGGCCTTGATCTGGCCGTCGTGGTCTCGACCTTCCCGGTGATCTTCCTCGCCGAGCTGCCCGACAAGACCTTCGTCGCGGCCCTCGTGCTCGCCACGCGCTTCCGGCACCTGCTGGTGTGGATCGGTGTCAGCGCCGCCTTCTTCGTGCAGTGCCTCATCGCCGTGGTCGCGGGCAGCTTCATCTCGCTGCTGCCCGCTGCGCTCGTCCTGGGCGTCACCGGCGCCTTCTTCGTCGTCGGCGCGGTCATCCTCATCCGCAGCGGCCTGCGCACGCGCAGCGAGGAGGCCCAGGTCGAGCACGACGAGGAGTCCGAGGTGCTCGCGAAGGTCGGCGACACCACCTCGGCATCCGCGGTGAAGGTGCTCGCCACCAGCTTCATCGTGCTGTTCGCCGCAGAGTGGGGCGACCTCACGCAGATCTTCACCGCAGCGCAGGCCGCCAAGACCGGGGCTCCCCTGTCGGTGTTCATCGGCTCGTGGTTCGCCCTCATCGCCGTCAGCGGGCTGGCCGTGGTGCTGGGGCGCTGGCTGCAGCAGCGCATCCCGCTGTGGCGCGTGAGCATCGCATCAGGCACCGTGCTGCTGCTGCTCGCCGGCTACACCGGCTACGAGTTCATCCAGGCCCTGTGACCCAGCCCGGGCCTCGGCTAGATGTCGAGGTCGTCGGCGACGGCGCGCAGGACGGCCGCCGTCTTCTGCGCCATCGGGTCCGCGGGGTACTTGCCGCGCTGCAGCTGGGTGGCGACGCCGTCGAGCAGCTTGATGAGATCCTCGACGATGCCGGCGAGGTCACCAGCGGGCTTGCGACTGCTCTTCACGATCGAGGGCGTGGGCCCGACGATCGACACGGACAGGGCCTGCTTGCCGCGCTTGCCGTCGACGATGCCGAACTCGACCTTGGTCCCCTGCTTGAGCGCAGTGACGCCTGCAGGCAGGGTCGACACATGGACGAACACATCCTCGCCGTCATCTGAGGCGATGAATCCGAACCCCTTGTCGGTGTCGTACCACTTGACTGTTCCCGTAGGCATGCCCGCAAGGGTACTCACGCGCCCTGCCCGCCCCGAGTCGCGGGTGAATCAGGCGTCTGCGCGAAGCCGCAGATCTGCCGCGGCAGCCAGGACGATCGAGTCGAGACGGCCGATGCCGGGGATGGGCACGTCGACATCCTCGAAGACCGCGGTGCCGGAGAGCGCGATGCCGAGCGTGCCTGCCGTGTGCTCGACAGGCGTGAGCACGAGGTCGAGATCCACCGCCACCCGGCCGGACCGTGCGACGCCGGTGACTGCTGGCGGATCGGCATCGGCGGCGCCTGAGCCCACGAAGAACAGCTCATTGGCGCCATAGCCCACGAGGAAGGCCCGCAGGGCCGTGTCCATGATGAAGCCGCCGGAGCGCACGTCGTTGATGCCGATGCTCATCGTGAGCACCACGCCGGCAGCGTCCACGGTGAGGTCGGCGGCGTGGATCGGTGCGGTGAGCCGCACGGTGCGGCCCTTGGCCTGGGCGGCGAGGGTGAGCACCGATGGATCACCGTCGAGGATCCAGGCACCGGGTGGGAGCGTCACGGGGAGAGCCTATGCAAGGAGCGGCACCCCCGAGGGGATGCCGCTCCTGTTGGTGCGTGAGGTCGTGCCTGGCCCAGGGCTAGAAGCCCATGTCACCCATGTCGCCGCCCGGCATCGCCGGCGCGGACTTCTCGGGCTTGTCGGCGACGACCACCTCGGTGGTGAGGAAGAGGCCGGCGATCGATGCTGCGTTCTGCAGCGCCGAGCGCGTGACCTTGGCCGGGTCGATGATCCCCATGGCGATCATGTCGACGTACTCACCGGTCGAGGCGTCAAGGCCGTGACCCGGGGTGAGCTCGCGGACCTTCTCCGCCACGACGCCGCCCTCGAGGCCGGCGTTCTCGGCGATCTGCTTCAGCGGTGCGCTGATGGCCACGCGGACGATGTTCGAGCCCACGAGCTGCTCGTCGGTCAGGCCGAGTGCGTCGATCTTGGCCGAGGCCGAGGCCATCGCCTGGATGAGCGCGACGCCGCCGCCGGGGACGATGCCCTCCTCGACCGCTGCCTTCGCGTTGCGCACGGCATCCTCGATGCGGTGCTTGCGCTCCTTGAGCTCGACCTCGGTGGCCGCGCCGACCTTGATGACTGCGACACCGCCGGCCAGCTTGGCCAGGCGCTCCTGCAGCTTCTCGCGGTCGTAGTCGGAGTCGGAGTTCTCGATCTCAGCGCGGATCTGGTTGACGCGACCGTTGATCTGGTCGACATCGCCAGCACCTTCGACGATGGTGGTCTCGTCCTTGCTCACCTGCACCTTGCGGGCACGGCCGAGCAGCTCGAGCCCGGCGGTCTCCAGCTTCAGGCCGACCTCCTCGGAGATGACCTGGCCACCCGTGAGGATGGCGATGTCCTGGAGCATCGCCTTGCGACGGTCGCCGAAGCCCGGCGCCTTGATGGCAACCGAGCGGAAGGTGCCACGGATCTTGTTGACCACCAGCGTCGACAGGGCCTCGCCCTCGACGTCCTCGGCGATGATGACCAGCGGCTTGCCCGACTGCATGACCTTCTCGAGCAGCGGCAGCAGGTCCTTCACGGCGGTGATCTTGGAGTTCATGATGAGGATGTAGGGATCCTCGAGCTCGGCCTCCATGCGCTCGGGGTCGGTCATGAAGTAGGCCGAGATGTAGCCCTTGTCGAAGCGCATCCCCTCGGTGAGCTCCAGCTCGAGCCCGAAGGTGTTGCTCTCCTCGACCGTGATGACGCCTTCCTTGCCGACCTTGTCCATCGCCTCGGCGATGAGGTTGCCGACCTCGGCGTCGCCGCCGGCGGAGATGGCAGCGGTCGAGGCGATCTGCTCCTTGGTCTCGACGTCCTTGGCCATGAGCAGCAGCTCATCGCAGATGACCGTGACGGTCTTGTCGATGCCGCGCTTGAGGCCCATCGGGTTCGCGCCGGCCGCGACGTTGCGCAGGCCCTCACGCACGAGCGCCTGGGCCAGGACGGTGGCGGTGGTGGTGCCGTCGCCTGCGACGTCGTCGGTCTTCTTGGCGACCTCCTTGACGAGCTCGGCGCCGATCTTCTCGTAGGGATCCTCGAGGTCGATCTCCTTGGCGATGGACACGCCGTCGTTGGTGATGGTGGGTGCGCCCCACTTCTTCTCCAGGACGACGTTGCGGCCCTTGGGCCCAAGGGTGACCTTGACAGCGTCTGCGAGCACGTTCATGCCGCGCTCAAGCGAGCGACGCGCCTCTTCATCAAATGCGATCATCTTTGCCATGGACGGGTTCCTCCAGGAACATTCGTGCGGGAGTTATCACTCTCAGGTGTCGAGTGCTAAGGCATTTTTAGCACTCTGCCCATGAGAGTGCAAATGGAAATCCGCGGATTTCGCCCCCGGCAATGCCCGAAAGTGCCGGCGGTGCGCAGGCTAGGGACGCGCCGCGATCGCCGCGGTGACCGCGGCCTGGGCCGAGGTGAACGCAGCCACTGGGGGGCTGGCTCCAGCCCCGCGCGTGGAGGCCGCCCAGGCAGTGCCGAGCGGGCCCCAGACGCTCTGCATCTGGGGAATGTTGGGGATCGGCACGCCCAGGGCGCCGGCCGCGCCGAAGGCTCGCAGTCGCGGATCGGTCACCCGCGAGGCTGCCTTGACGTTTGCCGGCATGCGCCGTGCGGCGTTGCCGAAGGCCGCCTGGACGCCAGCACGTGACAGCCCCTGCGTCACGAAGGCATCCGCCAGGGTCTTGGCCTGGTGCGCCTGGGCGAACACGGTGACCATGAAGCCCTTCATGCCCAGCAGCGGGGAGGTCGCCTTGCCCTTGACGATCGTGGGCACCGTCGTGATGCGGTAGGCGAAGGGCAGGCTGGTGATCGACGCCAGGTCCCAGGGACCGGTGATCCAGAACGGGGCCTTGCCGGCCAGGAAGGCCTCCTTGGCGCCCTGCGTGGTCAGGGACGCCTCGATGATGCGGGCGTCGTTCCAGTCCTTGATCTGGGGCGCGTTCTTCAGGAAGGCCGGATTGGCGATGCCGATGTCACTGGGGTTGGCATTGCCGGCCTGGTCGACGCCGATGGCGTAGCCGCCCAGGCCGCTGAAGAGGGTGTACATGTTGTAGGCGTTGCCGGCGTCGCCCTGCCCCACCGCGATGCCGGTGGTGGCCTTGCCGTTCTTCAGGAGGCGCTTGGCCACGGCCACCACCTTCGCGAAGGAGCTCGGCTGCTTGGGCACGAGCTTCACGCTCGTGACCAGCGCGAGGTTCTCGTACTGCACCGGGATGCCGTAGACGCGCGAGTTGAACCGAAAGCCGCTGAGCACGTTGGTCGGGAACAGCGCCGTAAGCGCCTTGGTCAGCGTGAGCCGCCGGACGAGCTTGGCATCGACGAGCTCGCCGGTGGAGTCGTGCTCGGCCGCGATGACATCGGGCGCATCGGCGGGCTTGACCGTCTTGAGCTCGTCCTTGATGGCCGCCAGGCTGTCCTTGACGACGATGCTCAGCTTGGTGTCGCGAAAGCCGTCGGGGAACTCCTGCTTGAGCACGTCGGCGCGGATCTGGTCTGCCCAGATCACCAGGCGCGCCGGAGCGGCCTGGGCCGGCGCGATGGATCCGGCCCCGACGATGGCCGAGACCACCGCCGCGGCCGCGACGGCAGCAGCGAGCCTGGAGCGGCCGGACGTGGATGCCATCGGGATCAGCGGGACTCGAGCTCCACGCCGAGTCGGCGTGCGGAGCGTGCCTTCTGGCGCGAGGAGCGCATGCGGCGCAGCCGCTTGACGAGCATGGGGTCGAGCTCCATCGCGGCCTGCTGGTCGATGAGCCCGTTGAGGATCTGGTAGTAGCGCGTGGCGCTCATGTCGAACAGCTCACGGATGGCCTGCTCCTTGGCACCGGCGTACTTCCACCACTGGCGCTCGAACTCCAGGATCGCGCGGTCACGATCGGACAGCCCAGGAACCACGGAGTGACCATACGACTGACGTGCTGCATCCATGCGGGGTCCTTCCGGGTGCCGGTGGCTCAGCGGCCATCCTAGACCCGAATCACAGCCATGTCATTTGTGTGCGGAACGATCACGCAGCCTGATGAGCACCCAGCCGAAGGCGTAGCCGAGCCCGTTCGTGGCCCAGTGGAACCCCATCGGCGCCAGGACGCTGCCGGACACCAGGCGCAGGCCGATGAACAGGATCCCCGACAGGCCCGTGGTGACCACGCTGAGCAGCACCGCGAGGATGTTGCCGCGCCGGCCCTCCCCCACGACCGACCCGAGGGCGGGGTTCTGCTCATGCGTGCCGATGGAGGGCAGCACATGCCACAGCCCGAAGGCCAGGCACGAGATCACCACCGCCCACACCAGCCCGTAGCGACGCGCGAGCATCGCGAAGAGCACCGAGCGGAAGGCGATCTCCTCGAGCAGCACGGTGCCCAGCGGCACCTCGATCATCGCCTGGAAGAACAGGCCTCGGGCGGACAGGTCGGCCATGCGCTCGTCGTGGAACGCCGTGCGCGTGCGCCTCATGAGCGAGCCGATGAGGTAGACCATCGCGATGGCTGCGATGCACAGGCCTCCCCAGATGAGACCCGGCACCAGCGAGCTGCGCCCCAGGCCCATGTCGGTCCAGCTGCACCCGTCGAGCAGGCCGATGGCCAGCAGGATGACTGCGAAGCCGAAGGCCCAGAGCAGGTAGTGGGTCTGCGGGGCGACGCGGTTGTTGACGACGTTGACGATCACCATCACCGCCAGGACCAGCAGCAGCGGCCAGAGGGCCAGGCCGGGCACCTGCTCGGGCACCACCCAGTTGATCATCAGCACTCCCGGGACCGCGCGGGAATCCCGCGCCGTTCAGTCTAGGTCGCGCGGCGCTTGCCCTGGGTGCTCGGCGCAGAACCGCGCTTGGCCGGGTCGGCCTTGTGCGGGCGTCCTGCTGCGGCCTTGGCACGCGCCGAGTGGCGCGGCTTGTCGGCGCGGTTGGGGCGATCGCTGCGCGGGGCGTCCGAGCGGGGAGCCGAGGTGCGCGGGGCACGGTCATCGCGGTAGCGATCGGTGCTCGGTGCGCGATCGCTGTACGTTCGGGGAGCACGGTCGTCGCGATGGCTGCTGCTCGAGGTGCGATCGCTCGACGTCCGCGGTGCGCGATCGTCGTACTTGCGCGGTGCGCGATCGTCGTACTTGCGTGGTGCCCGATCGTCGAAACTGCGCGGTGCGCGGTCGTCGTACTTGCGCGGAGCGCGATCGTCGTACTTGCGCGGAGCGCTGGAGCGACCGGCCTCGGCACGCGGAGCAGCGGTTCGCGCTGCAGACGATCGCGGGGCACTGGTACGCTCGGGACGATCATCACGGCGGTCGGTGCGCGGTGCACGATCGTCATACGAGCGCGGAGCGCGGTCCTCGTACGTGCGCGGGGCGCGGTCCTCGTACGTGCGCGGGGCGCGATCGTCGAAGCTGCGCGGTGCCCGGTCCTCGAACTGGCGCGGACGGTCATTCGCGCGCGGCTTGTCGTTGTAGCGGGGCTTGTCCGAGCGCGTCGTGGGCTTGGCGCCCCAGCGGGACGCTGACCGCCCGCGCGATGCCGGCTCGCGCGGCGGGAACCACGGCTCGCCGCTGGGCTCGCGTGCGCCGGTGACCTCGACCAGGTGCGCGTCGAGCGGACGCACGCGCTTGACCGTCGGGTTCACGCCGGCGCGCGTCGTGAGCGCCGACACCGTGCGCTGCTGCTTGGGTGCGGCGAGGATGACGACGGTGCCCGACTCCCCAGCGCGGGCGGTGCGGCCTGCGCGGTGCAGGTAGTCCTTGGGGTCGCGGGGTGCATCAACATGCACGACGAGCGAGATGCCATCGACATGGATGCCGCGCGCGGCGACGTCGGTGGCGACCAGCGCCGGCGTGACGCCGCTCTTGAACGCATCGAGTGTGCGGGTACGCACGGCCTGGGTCTTGCCGCCGTGGAGCGCGCCTGCGGCCACGCCCTGCGAGGTGAGGTAGTCGGCCATGCGATCGACACCGGCCTGGGTCTTCATGAAGAAGATCGTGCGACCCTCACGCGAGCCGATCTGCGCGGTGATGACCTCCTTGTCCATCGGGTGCACGAGCAGCACGTGGTGCTCCATCGTGTCGACGGATGCCGAGGCGGGGGCCAGGGAGTGGGTGACCGGGCTGTTCATGTAGGCCTTGCGGATCGCGTCGACGTCACCGTCGAGGGTCGCGCTGAAGAGCAGGCGCTGGCTGCCGGGCTTGGTGAGGTCGAGGATCTCGCGGACGATGGGCATGAAGCCCATGTCGGCCATCTGGTCGGCCTCGTCGAGCACCGTGATCTCGACGCTGCTGAGGTCGACCGCACCGCGATCGGCCAGGTCCATCAGGCGGCCCGGTGTGGCGATGAGCATGTGCACACCGCGATCGAGGGCCTCGAGCTGCTTGTTGTAGGGCATGCCGCCGGCGATGAGGCGCTGGCGCAGGCCTGCAGCCTCGGCGATGGGGCGCAGGGTGTCGCTCACCTGCATGGCCAGCTCGCGAGTCGGCACCAGGATCAGGCTCAGCGGCTTGCGCGGGCGGGCATCGGTGCCCAGCAGCCGGGTCAGGGCCGCAAGGCCGAAGGCCAGGGTCTTGCCCGAGCCGGTCTGCGCACGGGCGAGGACGTCGCGGCCCTCGATGGCATCGGGCAGCGTCGCGATCTGGATCGCGAACGGCTCCATGATCCCCTGGCGCGCAAGCGCCTGGGCGAACTGGGGGGCGACACCGAGATCGGTGAAGGACGGATTCATGGACGCATGCGAAGACGGCACAGCAGCACAACTCTCATTCGAGACGATTTCGCGTGTCTCGAATGGGGCGGCACCTGGCCGCATGTGTTTCAAGACTCGCTCGTGAGCTCCAGGAGCTCCCAGTCATCGGCTGATGACCGAGGCCACGCTACGCGAGGATGCCCGTTTCGCGAAATCCCCCCCATGGAACGACGAATCCCCTGCAGGCCCGAGGGCCTGCAGGGGATTCGAGTGGTCTGACTACTCCGCTGCCGAGAGCTCGATCTTCACGAAGTTCTTGTTGGCGGTGATGCCAGCTGCGGTGACCTTGACCGGGGCGGTCTTGCCCACGGTGACGGTCGCTGCCTTGGCCGTGTCGACCATGACCACGCCGCTGACGGTGCAGGTGAAGAAGCCTGCGAAGTCGCCACCCGCGTAGGACAGGCTGACCTTGGTGATCTTGCCGGTGCCGACGACCTTGCCGGACTTGTCCTTGAACACGATCGGCGTCTTGAGGGTGGCGCCTGCTGCGGGGCCGTCCTCGGTGACGCAAGCGGTCTTTGCGGCAGGAACGCCGTCGCTGGCCAGGATCGACGAGTCGACGAGCTTGACCTGGACGTTGACATTGCGGGTTGCTGCCTGTGCGGGTGCTGCGACCAGGGCAGCAGATGCCACGAGTCCGGCTGCTGCAACGCTGGTCAGAACGATCTTCTTCATGTTTCCTCCGGTTGTTGGCAGCGACCTTGGAGTCGCCGCCTGTAGTACTTGCGCCTTGTCCGGCGAATATATACACGAACCTCACGTTTACGAAAGAGTTACCGGAGAATTTCGCGAATGTGACCGGGCCGCGCTTCGCTGCCCCTCACAACCGGCGATCCGCACGCCGAATCGATACCCGACTGTGATAGTCCAGCGCCGCGCCCGCAGGCTCAGAACAGCGGTGTGAGCACCACCGGAACGCTCGTCGACATGGCCTGCTGGCCCGTGGAGTCGGTCACGATCGCCGCCACCTCCACCGCCCTGCCACGGCCCAGTCGCGCGGGATCCAGGTAGACCCGGAAGTCGCGGGCGTCGTCGGTGCCGATGCGGCTCCAGGCAGCACTGCCCTTGGTCCGCAGCACGAAGGTGACCGATGCGGGGTCACTGCCCGGCACGCTCGCCTCGGCCCGGTAGGTCCCCGAGGCGTCATCGCGACCCACCTTCAGTCTGACGCTGGGGGCGCCAGGCGTCGGCAGCACCGACGTGGATCGCAGGACCAGCGCACTGCGCGCAGGGATCGTGAGCGATGCACGCCCCTGGGCGTCTGTCGCGGCCGTGCCAGAGCCCAGCAGCGCGGTCCACTGGGCGCTCGGCGTCGAGGTCGGCACGGTAAGGCTCTGGGCGGAGGTGCCGGTGTTGAAGGCGACGAGGTACTCACGCCGGTCCTTGGCGTCGATGCGGCTGGCCGCGAAGGTGCCGCCCTCGCCGGCCCGCGTGATCTGCGCTCCGGTCGCCAGGGCCGGGTGCTCGCGGCGCAGCGTGTTGAGTCGCACGATCTGCGCCTGCAGCGGGTCGCTCGAGGCGAACGAGGAGCCCGTGCCGATCGGGGGTGCGCCGATGCGCGGCTCGGCCTGCCAGGCACCGACCTGCGTGGGGAACAAGTCCTGGCGGGCGTTCTTGTCCTTGCCGTCGCCGCTGCCGGTCATCCCGACCTCGTCGCCGTAGTACGCGACCGGCACACCGCGCGTCAGGTAGAGGATGTCGTGCGCGAGCAGGTCGCGCTCGAGCTGGAACCTGCTCTCGGACGGGTTGTCGGTCCTGATGAAGAAGCCGATGCGGCCCATGTCGTGGTTGCCCAGGAATGTCGTGAGGCCGTAGGCATTCGTCGATGCCGACGTGTAGTAGTCATCATCGGCGAACAGGGCCTTGAGCGACCCGCCCGTGGCCTGGTTCGACACGTACTTGCGCACCGTGTCCTGGAACGGGAAGTCGAGCACGGACGGCAGCTGGCGCGCAAGCATCTGCTCGGACAGCTGCGCCGCGTCGGTGAGCCAGATCTCGCCGAACGACGTGAACCCGGGACGACCTGCGGCCGTCGCCGTGGCACTGACCAGCGGGAGCCATCGGCTGAAGAAGTACGGATCGACGTGCTTGGCCGTGTCGATCCGGAAGCCGTCGACGCCGTACCGGGTGATCCAGTCGCCATAGGCCTGCGCCAGCGACTGCACCACCGACCAGTCCTCGGTCATGAGGTCGTCGAGACCGAAGAAGTCGCCGTCCATCTCGCAGCGGCCCACGCACGTGCTCCAGTCGATGTCGCCTCGGTTGTGGTACCTCGTGACGTCGTTGAGCAGGGCCGGCCCCTTGGCGTTGGCGAATCCCGACTGCACCACCGGCACCTTGGCGAAGCTGATGCTCGGGCGCAGTGCCGGGAAGACCGTGCCCTTGGTGAAGTTCCACGGGTTGAACGCCCGCTTGGCGGCAGTGCGGTAGGGGCGCTGCTCGATCGGCACATAGGAGTAGTCGCCACCGCGGAAGCTGATGACATCTGCAGTGTGGTTGACGACGACGTCGAGGAAGACCTTGATCCCCAGGCGGTGGGCGCAGGTCATCAGGTCGGCGAACTGGGCCTCGGTGCCCAGGTGCGGGTCGGGCTTGGTGAGGTCCAGGAACCAGTAGCCGTGGTAGGCCGCGCTGCTGCCCTGCACCGTGCGGTTGACCACGGGCGGGGTCACCCACAGCGCGGTGTAGCCCAGGCGCTTGAGGCGTCCCATGCCCTCGTCGGTCGGGTCGGCGGGATCGCACTTGCCCGTGAGCCCGACGAAGTCGCCGCCGTGGAAGTACGCGTCGGATGCCGGCTCGTACCCGGTGACCGATGCCGGCCCGGTGGCCCCGCCGCGATCATTGGACGGGTCACCGTTGCGGTACCGGTCCGTCATCGCGAAGTAGAACGACTCGCCTGCGATCGAGGAGCGCACCGACGGCGCGGCCAGCGCGGCGGTGACGTCATCGGCGCTCGCGGGCAGGAGCGCGGCCATCACCGAGGCGGCGACCGCCACCCCCACGAGTGCCGTCCTAGCGAAGGGCACGGCCCGATTCCACGTCGAAGAAGTGCAGGCGGCCCATGTCGACCCACATCGTCAGGCGCTCGCCGATGCGCGTCTGGATGCGCGGCGGGAAGGCCGCCACGCCCTGGACCCCGCCCTCTGCTGCAAGCGCACTGAGGCCGTGCTCGTCGTCGCTCTTGAGCCCGCTGCCCAGGCGCGCCTCGTCGACGGGGCTGCCGGCGAACGAGAATCCCAGGTGGACAGACGAG
>JAQTXL010000011.1:0-25737 GCA_028688835.1 Candidatus Nanopelagicales bacterium
GAGCGCGTGGTGGAGGGAACCGTCGACGGCACGCTGCTGACCGAGCCTCGTGGAGCCAATGGCTTCGGCTACGACCCGATCTTCGTGCCGCTCGGCTACCAGGTGACCACGGCTGAGATGTCAGACGCTGAGAAGGACGCGATCAGTCATCGCGCGCGCGCCCTGGCAGCCCTGGCGCCAGTCATCGCGCAGCTGCTGCCGGAGGCCGTCGGCGGCTGAATTGCTGGCACTCGTGCGGGAGGCGGGACTTGAACCCGCACGTCCGAGGACACAGGTTCCTAAGACCTGCGTGTCTGCCATTCCACCACTCCCGCGTGGAATCGCAAGTCTAGATCGCGGTCAGGCGAGCTCCAGGTCACGGATGAGCTTGGCCACGTGGCCGGTGGCCTTCACATTGGTGAGCGCAAGCTCGATCTTCCCGGTGGGCCCGACGATGAAGGTCGATCGGATCACGCCCACCACCGTCTTGCCGTAGAGCTTCTTCTCGCCGAAGGCGCCGTACTTCGTGAGCACCTCCTTGTCGGGATCCGACAGCAGGATGATGTCGAGGCCGTCGCGCTCGCGGAACTTCGCCAGCTTCTCGGGCTTGTCGGGCGAGATCCCGATGACGACCATGTCGTGAGCATTGAACAGCGCCAGGTTCTCGGTGAAGTCGCAGGCCTGCTTCGTGCAGCCGGGGGTCATCGCTGCGGGGTAGAAGTACAGCACGACGCGCTTGCCCTTGAACTGCGAGAGGCGCACGGTCTGGCCTCCATCGTCCTTGAGTGCGAACGCGGGCGCAGTGTCCTTGATCTCCAGAGCCATGGCAGCACTGTAATCGCGAGGAGTGCAGGAGCGTCGGGCGGTTGCAGGACTTCGCCGACCGGTCGTTCAGCGGGCGACAGGCGCGAGTGCTGAGGCGTCTGTGTGCGCGTCGAGGTCGGCTGAGCGCCGGAGTCCGCGTCCGCCGGTGAAGGCCAGGACGATGACGAACAGACTGGCGCCCACGAGCACGATCATCGTGCCGGAGGGCACGCCTGCGTAGTAGCTCAGGTACATGCCGATGAGCCCGCACGCGAGCCCGATGGCGGTGCTGTAGCCGAGCATGCGGCCGAACGAGTCGGTGAGCATGCGTGCGATCACTGCAGGGATGACGAGCATCGCCGCGACGAGGGTCACGCCGATGACGGTGAGCGTGGCAAGGATGGCCAGCGACAGCACGATCATGAGCATCGCCTCGATGCGCGAGACATTCACGCCGGAGACAGCCGCCACCTCGGGGTCGAAGGTGCTGAACAGGAGCGCGCGGTAGCGCAGGAAGACGAAGGCTGCCGTGAGCACGGACACGGCGACCAGTCCCAGGATCTGCTGGGCGCTGATGCCGAGGATGCTGCCGAACAGGGCGTTCTCGAAGGATGGCCCGCTGCTGCCGAACTTCGCGAACAGCGCCACGCCGAGTGCGAACGATGCTGTGGTGATCACGCCGATGGCGGCGTCGGCGCCCAGCCGGCTGCGCTTGGTCACGCTCGTGATCGCCAGGGCCGAGGCGATGCCCCAGAGCCCTGCGCCGAGCATGTAGAAGTTGGCGGCGAACAGCTGCGCGGCTGCGAAGCCGCCGAAGATCGAGTGCGACAGGCCATGGCCGATGTAGCTCATGCCCCGCAGCACGATGTAGACACCGATGAGCCCGAGCAGTGCGCCCGAAAGCCCGGCGACCAGCAGGCCCTTCTGGAAGAACGCGTACTGCAGCGGCTCGAGGAGGGTGTCCATGTCAGCCGGTCTCCCGCATGGCGGACCGGTGCGGCCCCTCGTCGACCACGATGCGCATGCCGAGGTGCTCGACCACCTCCATGCGGGCCCCGAAGGTCTGCTCGAGCACATCCGGCGTCATGACGTCCGCGGGCGAGCCCGAGGCCACGATGCGCTCGTTGACGCACACGAGGTGCGGCAGGTGGGCGGCCATGCCGTTGAGATCGTGCGTGGTGAGCACGATGGCCACCCCCTCCTCGTGGAGGTCGGCGAGCAGGTGGAGCACGTCGTGCCGGGTTGAGACGTCGACGCCGCTGGTGGGCTCGTCGAGCAGCATGATCTGCGGCTGCCGCAGCAGCGCGCGCGCCAGGAACATGCGCTGCTGCTGCCCGCCGGACAGCTCGCGGATGTGACGGTCGGCCAGGTCGCCGATGCCCAGGCGCTCGAGCACATCGCCGACGCTGGCCTTCTCGGCACGGCTGGCCCAGGGCAGCTGGTTGCGGGCCCTTCGTGACATGAGCACGCACTCGCGCACCGTCACCGGGAAGTTCCAGCTCACGGTCTCGAGCTGTGGCACGTAGGCCATGCGCAGGGCCGGATCCTTGGTGATCGTGCCGGCCATGGGCGCCAGGGTGCCGAGGAGAAGCCTGAGGAGTGTGGTCTTGCCGGCACCCGACGGGCCGACGATGCCGGTGAACTGGTCCTCGTGCACATGGAAGGTCACGTCGGTCAGCACCGGGTGGTGGGTGTACCCCGCGACCACGCCGTCGAGGCTGATCAGCTCGGGGCCGACACCGATGCCGGTCACTGCGGGTAGGTCGCTGAGTCTGGCGTGACCGACGTCGTGCGGACCGCCTCGAGATGCGTCGTGGTGCCGCCGAGTCCCCTGATCATCGTCATGTAGTCGTACTTCATCAGGCCCAGCCATGAATGATCGGGCTCTCCGGGTGCACCGGGCAGGTCGTCATCGCGCAGGGAGTCCTCGTAGCGGGCTCCGGTCGCGCGGCCGATCTCCTCCAGCACCTTCGACGGGAACACCTCTGAACCGAAGATCGTCGGGACCTTCTGATCGCGCACCTGGTCGATGAGCCCTGCGACCTCGGACGGCGTCGGGTCGGAGAAGTTCTTTGGCTGCACCGCGCCGATGACCGTCCAGCCGAAGTTCTTGGCGAAGTAGGCATAGGCGTCGTGGTAGGTCAGCAGCTTGAGATTGCCTGCTGGCACCGTCTTCTGGTCGGCGCGCAGCGCATCGGCGAGTGCCGTGGCCTGCTGCTCGAAGGCCGTGTAGTTGGCGGCGTAGGTGGTGGCATTGGCCGGATCGCGCCTGCTGAAGGCATCGCGGATCACCGCTGCGTACTTGATCGCGTACAGCGGGTCGGTCCACAGGTGGGGGTTGGGCTTGCCCTCGCTCTCGGGGAAGGAGAAGTCGTAGATGTAGTCCGACTCGGGCAGCGTGGCCGTGCCGATCTCGATGAGCTCGGCGCCGTCCTTCATGTTGGCGCGGGCCAGTTCGGCGGTCGGGTCCTCGAGCTTGAGGCCGTTGATGAGGACGAGATCGGCCCTGCTCAGGAGCTCGGCGACCTTCGGTGCCGGCTCGAAGGTGTGGCTGTTCGTGCCCTCGGGCACGATGCCCTCGATGGTGACCCTGTCGCCGCCGATGCTCGACGCGATCGACGTGATGGGGGAGACGGTGGTGGCCACCACCAGGGTCGGCGTCGGCCCGGATGCCTCGGGCTCGGCGCCCGGCGCCGAGGAGCAGGCCGCCAGCAGGAGTGCGGTGCTCAGGACGGCTGCTGCTGTGAGTCCCTGTCGTCGACGCATGGCGAGACCCTATTCGCGGTCGTGACTAATTGCAAAGGGCTTGCACCTGACACCTCTCGTCAGGGAAGCGGAGGGTTCGGCACCAGGCTCGTGGGGAGCGTAGGCTTGCCGGGTGGCCATTGACGCAGCACCGACGACGCCCCCGACCATCGACGAGCTCGTGGCGGAGATCACCGCAGCACGCGAGGAGCTGCTGATCTCGGTCGAGGCGCTCAAGGTGCAGTTCACGCCGGAGTCGATCCGCCAGCGTGGGCTGGCCATGGTCACCGGCGTCTTCACCGACGAGTTCGGCGGCATCAAGCCCAAGCGCGTGGCGATCGTCGTGGGCGTGGTGGTCGGCGTGGTGGGCCTGCGACTGCTCGCCCGCCGCCGTCGCTAGCACCAGCCCGCATTGGCCAGTCGACGGCCATGGCGTTAGAGTTCCCCCCACAACTACATACCTCATCCAGAGGGGCAGAGGGAAACGGCCCGTTGAAGCCCCGGCAACCTATTCGAGATCTCGTTCGCGAGGCCCCTCGGAGTTCGGTGCCAACTCCGACCTGTAACCAGGACAGATGAGCCAGAGAGGCCTCGTTTCTATGACTGCAACCTTGGGCACCGACCACGGGCTCGGTGCTGCCCACGCCCTCAAGTGCCGCGAGTGCGGTGCGCTCTACCCCCTCGATGCCAGTTACGCGTGCTTCGAGTGCTTCGGCCCCCTCGAGGTGGCCTATGAGCCTCGCGGGGTCACGCGCGAGCAGATCGAGGCCGGCCCGCTGTCGATGTGGCGCTACGAGGCGCTGCTGCCCGTCGTGCCAGGTGCAGGCCACCGTCCAGGGCTGCAGCCCGGGTTCACCAAGCTCGTGCGCGCCGACAACCTGGCTGCGGCGCTGGGCGCCAAGACCGTCTGGGTCAAGGACGACTCCGGCAATCCCACGCACTCCTTCAAGGACCGCGTCGTCGGCGTCGCGCTGGAGAATGCCCGCCGCCTGGGCTTCGAGACCATCGCCTGCGCATCGACCGGCAACCTCGCCAACGCGGTGGCCGCAGCCGCTGCACGTGCAGGCCTCAAGTCAGTGGTCTTCGTCCCCTCGAACCTCGAGGCGGGCAAGATCGTGACCACTGCGGTCTACGGCGGCGTGCTGGTGGCCATCGACGGCAACTACGACGACGTCAACCGCCTGTGCACCGAGGTGGCCGCCTCGCGCAACTGGGGGTTCGTCAACGTGAACCTGCGCCCGTACTACGCCGAGGGCAGCAAGACGGTGGGCTACGAGATCGCCGAGCAGCTGGGGTGGCGTCTTCCCGATGCCGTCGTGTCCCCGGTGGCCTCGGGCTCCCTGCTCACCAAGGTCGACAAGGCCTTCCGGGAGTTCATCGACCTTGGGCTCGTGAGCGCCCATGACACGCAGATCTTCGGTGCGCAGGCCACGGGCTGCTCACCGGTGTCGCAGGCCTACGCCGCCGGCCAGGACTTCGTGAAGCCGGTCAAGCCCAACACCATCGCGAAGTCGCTGGCGATCGGCAACCCGGCAGATGGCCCCTACGCGCTCGACGTCGTCCGGCGCACCAACGGCGGCTTCGCCGACGTGACCGACGACGAGGTCGTCGAGGGGATCCGCCTGCTGGCCGAGACCGAGGGCATCTTCGCCGAGACCGCTGGCGGGGTCGTGGTGAGCTGCTACCGCAAGCTGCTGCGTGAGGGCAAGATCGACCCATCCGCGGAGGTCGTCCTGCTCAACACCGGTGACGGACTCAAGACCCTCGACGCCGTTGCGCCCACCTGTGGGCCGACGATCACGGTGTCGCCCTCGTACGACGATTTCGAAACTGCCTACTCGGAGGTCCAAGCATGAGCACCACAGTCCGCATCCCGACCATCCTGCGCACGTACACCAACGGCGAGGCCGAGGTCGCTGCAGCCGGGGCGAACCTCCAGGAGGTCATCAACGACCTCGAGGCGAACTACCCCGGCATCGCAGCGCGTGTCCTCGACGACAGCGGGCAGCTGCGTCGGTTCGTGAACATCTACGTCAATGACGACGATGTGCGCTTCATCGACGGGCTTGCCTCGGCGACCGCCGATGGTGCGCAGATCTCGATCATCCCTGCGGTTGCTGGCGGCTGATCACCGAGTCCTGCCGCGGCGCAGCAGTACGACGATCAGCACTCCAGCGATCGCGATGACGGCGAGCACTGCGATGGTCAGGAGCAACGAGGCCGCAAGGCCGCTGCTCGAAGACTCTGCCGGTGCCACGCCAGCTGAAGGTGCGGAACCGGCGACTCCGTAGCTGAACGTGATCGCGCCCGTCACGGGATGCCCATCGCCGGACACGATGCGATAGGCCACCTGGTAGGTCCCGGCCGGCAACCCGGCGGGCCAGTTCGTCGACACCGTGTTGCCACGCGGCTCGACGCTCGTGCTGCTCACATTCTGGCCGTCCGCGTCGTTGATCGAGATCGTGTCGACCCCAGGCAGCAGTGGCTCGTCGAAGGTGAAGGAGACGGCCGCCGGTGCGGTCGCGAGCACTGCGCCGTTCGCCGGCGAGGACGTCACGAGCTTCGAGTGCGCCTGGCCGCTCACGGTGGTCATCACGACGAGCCCGAGCGCGGCGGTGCCGGCTGCTATGGCCCGCAGCAGGTTGCTAGCCAAGGGTCACCGTCCCCGTCGTGACCACCACTTGTCCTGCCTTGCCGACGAGCGTGGCCTGCATCGTCCACGTCCCGGGGAAGGGCAGCACGCCAGTTGCCGTCGCCTTCCGGCCGTTGCCGACCGCGACCCACGTGATCGGCCCGGTGAGCGATTGCGTCGACCAGGCGACCTCGCCGCTGGTCATCGCTGTGGTGAAGCCGACCGACAGCTGGCCGGCTCTTGCCCCACTGAGCACGGTCGGCACGTGCGGTGTCGTCGTGACCGTGACTGGTCGGCCGGTCACTGGGCGGGAACCGACGATGAACGACACCGCTCCCGTGACGACATGGCCGTCATCGGACTTCACCTTCCACTGGGTCGTGATGGCGCCGGCCGGGAGCGCTGCCGCGGGAGTGACGATGATCGAGGCACCGTTGACCTTCGTCGCGCTTGTCAGCGGCCGTGCCTGGCCGTCCAGCACCTGCACGGTGTCGACGTCGACGGGCTCGCTGAAGCTCAGCGTGATGGTCTTGGGCGCCTTCGCGAGGACGGCGCCGTTCGCGGGGGAGCTGGTGTCCATGTCGGCGTGGGCTGATGCAGGTGTCGGGCTCACCAGGATGATGAGTGAGCCCAACACCGCAGCCACCAGGGCTTTGCGCATGAGTGCAGTCTTCCCTACGCCGTGATCGTGACGGTCGGTGCCGGAGACGCGAGCGACGCAGTGCTGCCCGGTGCCGGGATCTCGATCCAGGCCTCCTGGCCCGGCGTGGAGTTGCCGACGAGCACTCCGTCGATCCTCGCCTGGACATCCGAGCCCGCGGGGACCTTGGCCGCGCTCGTCTTCACGGTGAAGGCGCCGTCAGCACCCACGACGACGGCGTGCTTGGTGAGCGGGATGGAGTTGACGGAGAGCTGGACGGCCTTGCCGGCGGAGGCCGGCAGCGAGCCGGTGATCGTCGCATCCTTGCCGGAGACGGCGACCTTGATCTCGGCGTCGCAGGTCTGGACGGCCTTGAAGTACAGGACCTGCGACTTCACGCCCGCCGGCAGTGCCGGGAAGGTCAGGCGGATCCCGAAGTCGTCGAACTGGCTGTCCGGCAGCGCATTGCCAGACCAGGTGATGGTGCTGCCCTGCCGCGTGGTCGTCCAGCCCAGCTTCTGCTGGGCCTTGGCTCCGGTCACACCGTCAGGGAGGGTCACGGTGATGGCGTTGGTGGCGTCGCCCTTGCAGCCATGGCCTGGCCGGAAGTAGACGGTTGCGCCCTTGCCCGCCGTGAAGGTCTGGCCGAAGGAGTCGATGCCCATGTGGGCACTGGCCGGCGTGGAGGCGATGACGACACCGGCGACGAGCAGGCCGGTGACAGCAGTGGTGCGCAGAGCGGTCGTGCGGAAGTGAGAACGCATGGAAGTGCCTTTCGGATTGATCAGGACAGATGAGGACTCGCGCCGCACGCATCGGGCGCGGGCGCGCTACTGGTTGCTGATCAATGCGGGTGGACCGCGTCGACTGACGACGAAGTCGAGGTGCTGTGCGCACGTGAGCGATGGCTCTTCGAAGCACGAGACCCAGATGGGCGCGAGCGGCTGGACGAGCGCAGGCGTGAGCGACAGGAGCATGGTGTGCACCGCGGCGATCCACCGGTGCAGCAGGGCGTCGGCGTGCGCGAGCACGAGTGCGGTTGCCACGGCGGCACCCGCATGCGCGAGGAGCATGCCCGCGCTCGGCAGCAGGCTCGCGTGCAATGCCGCGTGCGTGGCAGTCACGGCGAGCAGCACATGCAGCAGTGCCTGCATGCCGATGGCGAACAGCGCGAGCCAGATCCAGCCGCGGCGTCGCTCGAGGGCCAGCACGCTCAGCACGATCGTGACCGGCAGGAGCAGGACGAAGCTGCTGGCGCTCGGCGCCATGCCGTGCGCCGACACGTGTGCGACGGTGCTGAGCACGAGCATCGCTGCAGCAGTCACGGTGCCGCGGAACAGGCGCAGGCCAGTTCGCGCGCGTGATGCTGGGGAGGACACGCGAGGAGCGTAGTCGCGAGCATCGCCCAATTCGCGGGAAAGTCGTGCTGAGTGATGAGGAACACGGCACCATACCCAGCACTGCGTCGGCTTGCTGAGCCGTGCTCCACTCGCCCGCACCAAGGAGGACCGCGTGTCAGGACCACTGTCAGGTGTTCGCATTCTCGACCTGAGCTGGGGGGTCGCCGGGCCGCTCGGCGTGCTCATGCTGGCCGAGCAGGGTGCGGACGTGATCAAGGTCGAGCCTCCCGGTGGCGACCCGTTCCGTGATGCGCCGGGATCGCCGGTGTGGCACCGCAGTCGCCGCTCCGTCGTGCTCGACCTCAAGCAGGAGGATGGAAGGGAGGCCTTCCTGAAGCTGCTGGAGACTGCAGATGTGCTCGTCGAGGCCTTCTCGCCGGGCACCATGGCGGCACTGGGCCTGTCCTATGACGACCTCGCCGCGCGCTTCCCCCGGCTCGTCTACGCGTCAGTGCCCGCCTACCCGGAGGGCCATCGCTACGCGTCGCGTCCCGGCTGGGACGCACTCGTGCAGGCACGCTCGGGCGCGCAGTACGAGCAGCCGGCCTGGCGCCCCGGGCCGGCACACCTGCACATGCAGATCCCCAGCATGGGCGCCTGCTTCCTGCTGGCCGCCGGAGTCCTCGCAGCCCTGCACGCTCGCGAGAACACCGGCCGTGGCCAGCATGTCGAGACCTCGCTGTACCAGGGAGTCCTCGCCTACACCACGATGATCTGGCAGGACGTCGAAAACCTCACTGCGCCCGATTCGCTGGTGATGGCCAAGACCTACCCGCCCGGCGTGCACCAGGTGTCGATCTACGAGTGCGCCAATGGCGAGTGGATGCATGCCGGCGTCACGGTCGGCCGTGAGGCCACGTGCACCATGGAGAGCATCCTCGGCATCGAGGACCCGGATCCGGCCCGGATCATGACCGACCTCGCCTACCGGGCCGAGCACGGCCAGCGCCTGCGCGCAGCGTTCATCACGCGTGATCGTGCCGAGCTCGTCGAGCAGTTCTTCGAGTCCGGCATCGGCTGCGACCCGATCCTGTCGCCGACGCAGGCCTTCGACTATCCGCAGCTGCGGGCCAACAACATGATCGTCGAGGTCGACGACCCGGAGTTCGGCTCGATGCAGCAGTACGGACCGCCTGCCGTGCTGAGTCGCACTCCGAGCGAGGTCTCCGGGCCGCGTCCAGTGACCGGGCAGCACTCGCGCACGATCCTGGCTGAAGTCGGCTATGACGACGCGACCCTCGACCGACTCGCCGCCTCCGGCGTCATCTGACCACGGCTCGACAAGGAGACTGACATGCCCGGACCACTCGAAGGCGTCCTCGTGCTCGACCTCGGCCAGTTCCTGGCCGGACCGTATGCGCCCATGATCCTGTCCGACCTCGGCGCCGAGGTCATCAAGATCGAGCCCACGCGCGGAGACTCGATGCGCTACGGCGCACCGTTCATCGGCTGCCAGCGCGGCAAGCAGGACCTGGCGCTGGATCTCAAGCGGCCTGAGGCCCAGGAGATCGTGCTCAGGCTCGCGGAGCGCGCTGATGTGCTGCACCACAACATGACCAAGGGCACGGCCACGCGACTCGGGGTCGACTACGACCAGGTCACCGCGCGCAATCCCGAGATCGTCTACTGCAACACCTACGCGTACGGCTACGAGGGCCCCATGTCGATCAGCGGCGGCATCGACCCGCTGTACCAGGCGGTGCTCGGCCTCGAGTACGAGGCGGGGGCCGTCGATCAGGGCAATCCGCCGATGTACCTGCGCTTCGGCATGGCCGACACGGCCAACGCCTTCGCCTCGGTGCTGGGCGTGCTCAGTGCGCTGTACCACCGCAAGGTGACGGGCGAGGGGCAGGACGTCTGGACGTCACTGCTCAACGGTGGCGCCATGTTCGTGTCCGAGGTCGCACTGCTCGGTGACGGCACGCCGGCTCCCCGTCGGCCGAGTATGGACAAGGAGCTCACCGGCCTGTCGCCGTGCTATCGCCTCTACCGCACCCAGGAGGGCTGGATCCAGGTTGCGGCGACCAACCTGGCCGAATGGCAGGCGCTGTGCACGACCGTCGGTCGTCCTGAGCTCGGCGCTGATCCGGCACTGGCCACGTTCGACGGCCGAGCTGCCGCCCGGGCCACGGTCGACCCGGTGCTCGAGGAGGCCTTCATGGCCCGGACCGCGCAGGTCTGGCAGCAGCTCCTGGACGGAGCCCGCGTGCCTGCGGAGGTCGCGGTCGACACCCGCGGCGGCGAGACGGTGCTGCACGATGCCGACAACCGGGCGCTGGGCATGACGGCGTCCTACGACCACCCGATGATGGGCCACATGACGCAGTTCGGGAATTTGATCGACTTCTCGGACTCGGGCGCGGGCACCTACGGTCCGCCACCGCTGCTGGGTCAGCACAGCCGCTCGGTGCTCACCCGCTTCGGCTGGTCGGACGCCGAGGTCGACGACCTCATCGCCCAGGGCATCGTGTACCAGGCCGCGGAGGGCACGCCCTATCCCTGGCCGATCTAGGCACCCGCAGGACGACGAAAGCCCCCTCGTCATGAGGGGGCTTTCGCTTGCGTGGTACACCGCGAGGGACTTGAACCCCCAACCCGCTGATTAAGAGTCAGCTGCTCTGCCAGTTGAGCTAGCGGTGCCTAGTGAGCGAGGAGAAGTGTAACAGCCTCAGCCGAGCGCGGATTTCGCCGCCTCGACGATGGCGGCGGCGAGCTGGCGCTCACCTGGCTGGTTGGGATGGAAGGCGGCACCGATCATCTGGCCGCCCAACTGCACGCCCCAGACCCACGCGTTCGCCCCGGCGCAGATGCCGTGCCCCTGCGCGGAGTCCCCGGATCGCGACCACGCCTGCAGCACGGGCTTCCAGCCCAGGGCGGTGGTCGCGGCGATCTGCTGGTTGAGGGTGGCGGCGATCGGCAGGGTCTTCGTGCCCTGGTTCGTGGTCGCATACGTGACGCTGGCCGGAGGCGTGGGGTTGAGGATCGCGGCGCGGGCCCACGTGAAGTCCTGGGTGCCCATCGACAGGTACGAGCACATCGCTCCGTTGCTGTTGCGGCTGATGTCGGGGTACAGGGTCGGCAGCACAGCGGCCCCGGGAGCCAGCCTCAGGCCATCGGGGCAGGTGCGCCCGGACAGGCAGGCGGCGATCTCCCGGTAGGCGGCGGGGAGCTTGGCCGTCTGGTCGGCAACGCCGGCCTGCAGTGACGGGTAGCGCTGCAGCACGCCCGAGGCGGCTGGCACCAGGGGGCAGTTGGCATTGAGCAGGCAGGAGCTCAGCACGGATCCGAAGCCGATGTCATTGCCGCCGATCGACAGGGTGACCAGGTCGACCGGGAGCGTGCCGACCAGGCTGCGCGCGAGCGCCACCTGCGACTGCCCGGCCTCGGGCTGCGGCCCCAGGATGCCCCGCTGCACCGTGGCCCCACTGCACGTCACATCGACGAGTGCGACCGAGGTCTGCGGCGAGGAGCGCTCCAGCGCCAGCGCGGCCTGGGCCGGTGCGCCGTGCACGCTTCGGTGGCAGGCGTCGTGGTCCCAGTAGGGCCGGAAGGAGGACAGGAAGCCGCCCTGCGTCACCCAGGCGTCCACGTTGCGCGGGTTGCCCTCGCCGGATGCATAGGAGTCGCCCATGGCGACCATGAGGATGTTGCGCACCTCCGCCGGCACCGAGGTGCTGGTCGACGACGCTCCGCTGCGGACGGTGAGCGCGAAGGTGTAGGCGCCCTCAGGCAGGGTGACGCGCGTGCGGCACCGCTGCTTGGTGAGCGGCGTGCTCGCCACGGGAGTGGTGACGCCCGTGGTCGCGTTCGTGAGGCGCCAGGAGTAGCTCGTGCCCGTGGATCCGCAGGCATCCAGGGTCACCGGGAAGCCCTGGGGCGACAGGTACCACGACAGGGCGCCGTTGATCAGCCGCTCATTGCGCTGCGCCAGGTGGTTGCCCGCTCCGATGGAGACCGGCGACGGCGTGAGGCTGAGCGCGCCGGACTTCGGCACGCCGCCGTCGCCGTCGATGAACCCGTCGTGGTCGATGTCCTTGGTCATGTCGACCATCGACCAGGATGCGCGCGCGACGGCTGCTGGTGCGGCGTCCGCGCTGGCCAGGGCCGCGACGGTGGCGATGAGGGCACCCAGTGAGCCGACCAGGACCCGGGTCGCGATCGGCCTAGACATACGGGCAGTGCCGGCAGCCGTTGGTGCAGCAGGTGCCGCGCGTCGCATGCGCTGCTGCAGTGAGCACGAACAGTCCGGTCGCCGGATCGGGGTATCCCGCATCCCCGCGCTCCATCGCCGCGGCATGACGGAGGATGATCTGGTCGTAGTCGGGATGATCGGCGGGGAGCCGGTCAGCGTGCGGCTGCGTCAGAGGTCGGGACGCGGCAGGCATGCCCACAAGTATGCAGGAGGCAGATGTGCGCACGGTCGAGCACTGGATCGCCGGAACGACCGCAGACGGCTCTTCGGGTGCCTGTGCGCCGGTGTTCAACCCGGCGACGGGGGAGCAGCAGGCGCAGGTGGTGCTGGGCACAGCGGCTGATGTCGATGCCGCCGTCCGCGCAGCTGCGGGTGCGTATCCCGAGTGGAGCCAGTCCTCGATCAGCCGCCGCACGAAGGTGCTCTTCGCGTTCCGCGAGCTGGTGAACGCCCGCGCCATGGAGCTCGCCGAGCTCATCACCGACGAGCACGGCAAGGTGCTCTCGGATGCCCTCGGCGAGGTCCAGCGAGGGCTCGAGGTCGTCGAGTTCGCGTGCGGCATCGCACAGCAGCTCAAGGGCGAGTTCTCCGACCAGGTCTCCGCCGATGTCGACAGCACCACCTACCGCGAGCCGCTGGGCGTGGTCGCTGGCATCACCCCTTTCAACTTCCCGGCGATGGTCCCCATGTGGATGTTCCCGGTCGCGATCGCGGCCGGCAACACATTCATCCTCAAGCCCAGTGAGCGCGACCCGTCGGTGTCCCTGGTCATCGCACGGCTCTGGGCCGAGGCCGGCCTGCCCGATGGCGTGTTCAACGTGGTGCAGGGCGACGCCGCGACGGTCGACGCCATCCTCGACCACCCGGGCATCGCCGCGGTCTCCTTCGTCGGGTCCACGCCGATCGCCCGGCACATCCACGCGCGGGCCACGGCTGCGGGCAAGCGGGTGCAGGCCCTCGGTGGCGCCAAGAACCACGCGGTCGTGCTCCCCGATGCCGACCTGTCCTTCGCCGCCAATCAGCTCGCCGCCGCGGCCTTCGGCTCGGCGGGGGAGCGCTGCATGGCCATCTCGGTCGTCATCGCCGTGGGCAGCGCGGCCGACGGGCTGCTCGACCTGCTCCAGCGCGAGGCAGACGGCATCACGGTCGGCCCTGGACGCGTGACGGGCGTCGACATGGGCCCCGTGGTCACCGCCGCGGCGCGGGAGCGCATCGTCGGACTCATCGACAGCGCGGAGCGCCAGGGTGCTCGCATCTGCACGGACGGGCGCGGCCTCACGGTCGAGGGGTCCGAGGGCGGCTTCTTCGTCGGCCCGACGATCATCGACCGGGTCGACCCCGGCATGGAGGTGTACGGCGCCGAGGTCTTCGGGCCGGTGCTCGCGGTGCTGCGTGCCGACACCCTCGACCAGGCGATTGCGCTCATCAACGCCAATCCGTATGGCAACGGCACCGCGATCTTCACCGGCAGCGGTGCTGCGGCTCGGGCATTCACCCGCGGCGTGCACGTGGGCATGGTCGGCGTGAACGTGCCGGTGCCCGTGCCGATGGCCTACCACTCCTTCGGTGGCTGGAAGGACTCGCTCATGGGCGAGCACCACGTGCATGGGCCTGACGGCGTGCGCTTCTACACGCGGGCCAAGGTGGTCACCGCGCGGTGGCCGCAGCCGGTCGAGGCGGCCTCCTTCGACATGCCGACGGCGCGCTAGGCGACTGCGGCGTTCGCCCCACGAGCACGACGGGAGATACTGCACTCATGTCGACGCAGGCCGTGTTCGTCCCCCTCCCGCGCCAGGAGAGGCATGTCGGTGCCTTCGTCGAGATGCTCATCTCCTCGCTGCTGTCGCTCGTCGCGTCCCTCGTGCTCTCGGCCGAGGCCATCACGCTCGCGGCCAACCCCGACGCCGTGTTCTCGTGCGACATCAGCGCCAAGATCTCCTGCAGTGTCGTCGGCACGTCGTGGCAGGCCTCGCTGCTCGGCTTCCCGAATGCCTTCCTGGGCCTGATCGCCGAGCCGGTGGTCATCACCATCGCGCTGGCCTCGATCGCCGGCGTCTGCTTCCCCCGGTGGTTCATGAATGCAGCGCAGGTCGTCTACGCGGCCGGCCTGGTCTTCGCCTACTGGCTGCTCTACGAGGCCTACTTCAACATCGGCGCGCTGTGCCCGTGGTGCCTGCTCGTCACGATCACGACGACCATGGTCTTCGCCTCGATGACGCGCGTGAACATCTACCGCAACACGTTCGGGCTCAGTGAGCGCCTGCATGCACGGCTCACGCGCCTCCTCGACCTGTGGATCGACCAGTACATCGTGATCCTCGTGTTCGCGGTGCTGGGCGCGATGATCGTCGTCAAGTACATCTAGCCTCCTCGGAGGCGTTCAGGGCAGGACCGCGCGATGACTGAGCAGGCCGGGATCGCGGTCGACGGGCTCTCGAGTGCGCAGGCGGCCCGCCTCCTGGCCGAGCTCGGGCCGAACGAGCTGCCCATCTCGCTCCGACGCAGCCTCCTGCGGCAGTCCTGGGATGTCCTGCGCGAGCCGATGCTCCTCCTGCTGCTGGGCGCGGGGGCCGTCAACTTCATCCTGGCCGAGCCGCTCGACGGCGCGATCCTCATGTCCTTCGTGGTGGTGGTCATCGGCATCTCGATCTACCAGGAGCACAAGACGGAGAACGCCCTCGCCGCCCTGCGCGACCTGTCGTCGCCGCGTGCCCTCGTGCTGCGCGACGGCCTGCGGATCCGCATCGCCGGACGGGAGGTCGTGCCCGGCGACGTCATCCTGCTGGCGGAGGGCGATCGCGTGCCTGCCGATGCAGTCATCCTGGACTGCCGGAACTTCGCCGTGGATGAATCGGCGATGACGGGGGAGTCGGTCCCGGTGCGCAAGGGACCCACCAGCGACGCCGTGCCCGTCATGGGACCACCGGGCGGTGACTGGACGCCCTGGGTCTTCTCGGGAACGCTCGTCATCAAGGGCCACGCCATGGCCCTGGTGCTCGGCACCGGCACCAGCACCGAGCTCGGCCGGATCGGCACTGCGCTGTCGTCGATCGCACCTGAGCGCACCCCCCTGCAGCGCGAGGTCAATCGCCTCGTGCGCTACATCGCAGTGTTCGGCGTCGCGGCGGCGCTGGCGGTGGTGCTCATCTACGGCTCGACGCGCGGGGACTGGCTCCAGGGCATCCTCGCCGGCATCGCCACCGCCATGGCGATGCTGCCCGAGGAGTTCCCCGTCGTCCTCACGGTCTTCATGGCCCTGGGCGCGTGGCGGATATCGCAGCGTCATGTGCTCACGCGGCGCCCACCGGTGATCGAGACCCTCGGTGCTGCCACGGTGATCTGCGTCGACAAGACCGGCACGCTGACGATGAACAGCATGACCGTGCGCGAGCTGATCGTCCATGGCAGGGCCCACCTGCTCGGTGACGCGCAGCTCCCTGACGAGTTCCATGAGCTGGCCGAGTTCGCGGTCCTGGCCTCGCCGGTCGACCCGTTCGACCCCATGGACCGGGCCTTCCGCGAGCTCGGCGAGCGCTACCTGAGCGACACCGAGCACTGGCACGTGAGCTGGGAGCTCGTGCGCGAGTACGCCCTGACCGAGAAGCTGCTCGTGGTCTCGCACGTCTGGCGCTCGCCCGACAGCAGCCGCTACGTCGTCGCCGCCAAGGGTGCCCCGGAGTCGATCGCGGACCTGTGCCACTTCGATGATGCGCAGCTGGCCGCGCTCATGGCCGATGTCGAGCGTGCGACCGCCAGCGGCCAGCGCGTGCTCGCGGTCGCTCGAGCGCGATTCAGCCAGAGCGACGGACTCCCGACCGAGCCGCATGAGTTCGAGTTCGAGTTCCTGGGGCTGGCCGGACTGCACGATCCTGTGCGCCCCGGGGTGGCCCAGGCCGTCGCGGAATGCGCCTCGGCAGGGGTGCGCACCGTCATGATCACGGGCGACTACCCCGGCACCGCTCTGGCGATCGCGCGCGAGATCGGCCTGCCGGACGCGGCCGGCTGCATCACGGGTCCAGAGCTCATCACGATGACCGACCAGGAGCTGGCGCAGCGCATCCGCACGGTCAGCGTCTTCGCCCGCATGGTGCCTGAGCAGAAGCTGCAGCTCGTGCGGGCCCTCAAGCTCAATGGCGAGGTCGTCGCGATGACCGGCGACGGCGTCAACGATGCGCCCGCCCTGCGCGCCGCCGACATCGGCATCGCGATGGGGGCCCGTGGCACCGACGTCGCTCGCGAGGCGGCGGCCCTGGTGCTCACCGATGACGACTTCGCCTCGATCGTGGGCGGCATCCGCCAGGGTCGCGGGATCTTCGACAACCTGCGCAAGGCCATGGCGTATGTCATCGCGGTGCACGTGCCGATCGTGGGGATGGCGCTCATCCCGGTGTTCGTGGCGGGCTGGCCGCTCGTGCTGCTGCCGGTGCAGATCGCCTTCCTGGAGCTGATCATCGACCCGGCCTGCTCGGTGGTCTTCGAGGCCGAGGAGATCGACCCGGCGATCATGGCCCAGCCACCCAGGCCTGCGCGCGCCCCCCTGTTCACGCGCCGGACCCTGGTCATCGCCGCCCTCCAGGGGCTGTCGGTGCTGGTCGCGGTGGCAGCCGTCTACCTGGTCGGCATCGCCAATGACCGTCCCGACTCGGTCGTGCGCTCCACGACCTTCGCCACCCTGGTGCTCGGCAACCTCGCCCTGATCCTCGTCAACCGCTCGTGGCGGCTGTCGGTCGTGCGCACCTTCCGCGAGCGCCGCAATCCCACGCTGAAGTGGATCCTCGGCCTTGCCGTGCTCCTGCTGGTCCTGCTGCTGACCGTGCCTGTCCTCCAGTCGGCCTTCGGCTTCGGCCCGATGGGGGCCGTGGACTGGGTTGTGGTCGTGTTTGCGAGTTTGGCGGGCGTGAGCTGGTTCGAGTTCTATAAGTTGTCGTCTGTCGCAACGTCGGCATCCGTGCCAGTCCTGTCGCACACGAGTGGGGAGCAACCATGACCAAGGAATGGGGACCGCTGGCCGGTCTCATCGGCGAGTGGGAGGGCGAGGGCGGCCTCGACCACGCGTTCAAGCACAGCAAGGAGATCGTCTTCGACACGACCTTCCGTGAGAAGACCAGCTTCAAGCCCTTCGGGCCTGTCGACAACGGCTCGCAGTCGCTGTTCGGCCTCGACTACAAGTCGGCGATGTGGCGCGATGACGAGGCGGACCCCTTCCACACCGAGGTCGGCTACTGGCTCTGGGACGCCGCCACGGGCGAGGTCATGAAGGGCTTCGTCGTCCCGCGCGGCATCTCCGTGCTCGCAGGGGGCACGACCACCGCCGATGCCACCTCGTTCACGATGCACGCCGCGGTCGGTGACCCCCGCTACGCGATCGGCGAGAACACCTACCTCGCTGCGAACGCCAGCAGTCGCACCTACGACGTCACCATCACGGTCGGTGACGGCGTGTTCACGTATGACCAGACCACGATGCTGGTCATGAAGGAGTTCGCCGAGCCCTTCCCGCACACCGATAAGCACACGCTGCGTCGCGTCGGCTGACCCAGCGCGGCGGTGCACCCGCACCGCGAACGCCGAAGGGCCCCTCCATCGAGATGGAGGGGCCCTTCGCGCACCGGGTGAGTAACGGGACTTGAACCCGCGGCCCTCGCGACCACAACGCGATGCTCTACCAGCTGAGCTATACCCACCATGCGGTGCACCTGGATGCACCCCACCCGCTTGCGCGGATGTCCGATACTAGCGGATCGCCGACCTAGGAATCCGTGGCCGGGCTGCTGTCGTGATCGACCACGTGCCGCACGCCGAGTTCCTTCGCGATCGATGAATCCGGGCCGGGCTGGGCGACGAAGACCGCATCGCGGTAGTAGCGCAGCTCGGCGATGGACTCGCGGATGTCACCCAGGGCTCGATGGTTGCCGTGCTTCTCGGGCAGGGCGAAGTAGACGCGGGGGTACCAGCGACGGACGAGCTCCTTGATGCTGGAGACGTCGACGAGCCGGTAGTGCAGCCAGTCGTCGAGATCCGGCATGGAGGCGGCGATGAAGCCGCGATCGACGTAGACGCTGCTGCCGGCAAGGGGTGCCTTGCGAGCCTCAGGGATGTGCGCCTTGACGTACTCGAGCACCTTGCGCTCGGCCTCGGCGAGGGTGAGCCCGCCGGCGATCTCGTCGATCAGCCCGGACTCGGTGTGCATGGCCACCACGACTTCGTCCATGGCGGCGAGTGGAGCGTCATTGCACCGGATCACCAGGCTGATGCCGGCATCGAGCTCGTTGAGCTCGGCATCGGTGACGATCGCCGCGATCTCGACGAGCTCGTCGGTCGCCGGGTCGAGTCCTGTCATCTCGCAGTCGATCCACACCAGACGATCACCAGTAGCCATGACTGCAGGCTACCGACAGGCGCAGTCAGGCCGCGTCGTCGTCCCCTGCTGCGTCGGTCACGACGGCGACGGGGACACCGGCGCGATGCAGCACGCCGTGGCTGACTGAGCCGAGGATCGAGCTCATCATCTGGCCGTGCCCGCGCGAGCCCACGACGATCATGGCCGCCTCCGGCGCGGCGCTCAGGAGCGCATTGACGGGATTGCCGTGGATCACTCGGGTCTCCAGGGCGACATCGGGGTAGCTGGCCTGGTAGCCGGCCAGCAGCTCGGCTGCGAGGCGAACCTCGGTTCCAGCCATGTTGTCGATGTCGACCGGCACCGGGGTGTTGGGCATGACGATGAGGTCGAAGGACGGCACGTCCCACGCATGGACGGCCAGGACCTTGAGCCCATGCCGGCTGGCCATGTCGAAGGCGAACCCGACCGCGTGGTGCGAGGCGGAGCTGCCGTCGATGCCGACCACGACGAACTCGCGATCGACCGGCGGCTCCTCACGCACGACGACCACGGGGCACTGCGCGTGCGCGACGAGCTGGGCGCTGACCGAGCCGAGCAGCAGGTCCTTGAAGCCGCCGTGGCCGCGTGAGCCCATGACCAGGAGCTCTGCAGTCTCGGACGCCGTGAGCAGCACGCCGCTCGGCGACCCGACCTGCACGAGCGCGAGCACATCGGTGGCCGGCAGGGTGGCGGCGAACACGTCGAGCGCAGCCTGGGCCGAGAGTCGGATCTCCTCGAGGGTGTCCAGGCCGACGGAGATGCCAGGCCCGAGCGAGCCGCTGGAGGTCGGCGGGATCATCGCATTGATGAGGGCCAGTCCCAGTCCGCGCGATCGGGCCTCGTCGGCAGCCCAGCGCGCTGCGATTGCGGAGGTGTCGCTGCCGTCGTACCCGACGACAACTCGGTTCTGCCACATGTGCTCGACCTTTCGAGGCTCTGGACTCCGGAGGTGCCGGTGCCGTGGTGCGTGCGGTGAGGATCCCGAGTGTGGGGCCCTGCGTCACATCCTGCCGGTTCGTTAGCCTCTGTGTATGGCAGAACCGGTCTATCGCCCAGTGATCTTCACCGCCAAGACCCTGTTCCGGGCGCTGGGGGTTCGCTTCACGGTCACCGGGCAGGAGCACATGCCGACGACCGGCGGAGCGATCCTGGCGATCAATCACAACAGCTATCTCGACTACGCATTCGCAGGCCTTCCTGCTGACCGCGCGGGTCATCGCGTCGTGCGCTTCATGGCCAAGGAGGGCATCTTCCGCAACCCGGTCGCCGGTCCTGCCATGCGCGCCATGGGGCACATCTCCGTCGATCGCGATGCGGGCAGCGAGGCCTTCCGCCAGGGAGTGCGTGCCTTGCGTGACGGCGAGCTGCTCGGGGTGTTCCCCGAGGGCACCATGAGCCGATCCTTCGAGCTGCTGCCGTTCAAGAGCGGCGCCGTGCGGATGGCGGCCATGGCGCAGGTGCCGATCATCCCGATGGTGGTCTTCGGTGGCCAGCTGATCCTGAGCTACGACCATCGATCCTTCGCGCGCGGCCACGATGTCCTGCTTACGGTGGGCGAGCCGATCACCGTCGAGAAGCGCGCGGACGCGCATGCCGAGACCGATCGCCTGCGCACGCTCATGGCAGCGATGCTCGACGAGACCATCGCACGTTTCCCCAGGCCCGCGGGCTCGGACCTCTGGTGGCTGCCCGAGCGGCTCGGCGGCAGTGCGCCGACGCCGGAGGAGGCGCGTCGCATGCGCAGTCGGCCATCCCGTGACGATAACGACGAACCCGGAACCGCACCTGCCTGAAGCCCGGAACCGCACCTGCCTGAAGCCCGGAACCGCACCTGCGATCGGCTGACGGCGAACAAGGGCCGCTGCCCGTGCTCCTGCGAAGGATTCGCTAGCGCAATCAGTCCGGGCCACGTACCGTCAGCCCGTGACCAACTTCGCGCCTGCTGTCCCTGCTGAGTTCCCGCGCACGCTCGGTGCGCTCGTCGCTTCCGGATACGTCGGGCGCACGGTCAAGCAGGAGATGCAGGCCAACCTGCTGGCTCGCCTGCGCGCTGGCGAGCCCAGCCTGCCCGGCATCGTCGGGTTCCAGGACACGGTGATCCCGCAGGTCGAGCGCTCCCTGCTGGCCGGCCACGACATCGTGCTGCTGGGCGAGCGCGGTCAGGGCAAGACGCGCCTCATCCGCACGCTGACGAACCTGCTCGACGAGTGGATCCCGGTCGTCGCCGGCTGCGAGATCAACGACGACCCCACCGAGCCCATCTGCGCCGGCTGCCGCAGGCAGCTGGCCGAGCTCGGTGACGAGCTGCCCATCACCTTCCGCCACCGCAGCATGCGCTTCGGCGAGAAGCTGGCCACGCCCGACACGTCGGTGGCCGACCTCATCGGCGATGTCGATCCTGTGAAGGTCGCCGAGGGCCGCAGCCTGGGCGACCCTGAGACCGTGCACTACGGACTGGTCCCGCGCACCAATCGCGGCATCTTCGCCATGAACGAGCTGCCTGACCTCGCTGAGCGCATCCAGGTGGCGCTGCTCAACGTGCTCGAGGAGCGCGACATCCAGGTGCGCGGCTACAACCTGCGCCTCCCGCTCGACCTGCTCGTGGTCGCCAGCGCGAACCCCGAGGACTACACCAATCGCGGCCGCATCATCACCCCGCTCAAGGACCGGTTCGGGGCCGAGATCCGCACGCACTACCCGCTCGACCTCGACGACGAGATCGACCTCATCCGCCAGGAGGCGCAGATCCAGGCGGTCATCCCCGACCACATGCTCGACATCGTCGCCAGGTTCACGAACGAGGTGCGCGGGTCCTCGTCGGTCGACCAGCGCAGCGGCATCTCCGCGCGCTTCGCCATCGCGTGCACGGAGGCGCTGTCCGGCGCGGCCCTGCGTCGCGCGGCCATCACCGGCGAGACCGAGCCCGTGGCACGCATCGGCGACCTCATGGGCGTCGTGCCGACCCTGCGCGGCAAGGTCGAGTTCGACGTCAGCGAGGAGGGCCGCGAGCAGGAGCTGCTCGTCCATCTCGCGCGCCGTGCCTCGGCTGAGTCCTGGCGCCAGCTGCTCGGGGGCAACGACATCCGCCCGGTGCTCACCGCCCTGGTCGAGTGGTTCGATGCCGGCAACACCCTCCAGACCGGTGACGACACTCCCGGCGAGTCGCTGCTGGGCGAGCTCGGGCAGTTCGACGGCCTGGGTCGGCTCATGCAGGCGGTTGAACCGGAGCTGGCCGAGTCGCCCGGCCTGGCCGCCTCGTGCGTGGAGTTCGCCATCGAGGGCCTGTGGCTCACGCGGCGCATCGACAAGGACGCAGTTGATGGGGTCATCCGCTACGGGGCCTCATGAGCCGGTTCACGTACGGCACCTTCCACGACGGGCCTGACCCGCTCGCGGCACCGGTCGACGCCGGTGGGGGAGTCGACGAGATCGGGCGCCGACTGCTCGACGGCCAGTCGCTGACCGAGGCCTTCCGCAACATGTTCCGCGACGGGCTGCCCAAGCGCGACGGCCTGCGCGACATGTTCCGCGAGGCCCAGCGCCGGCGCAAGGAGCTGGAGAAGTCGGGTCGGATGGACGGCCTGCTCACCGACCTGCGCGAGCTCCTCGACCAGGCTTTGACCGCCGAGCGCACCGCGCTGTTCCCCGACCCGTCCGATGACGCGCGCTTCCGCGAGGCGATGCTCGACACCGTGCCCGATGAGATCGGGCGAGCCGTGCAGCAGCTTGCCGACTACGACTGGCAGTCCCCGCAGGCGCAGCAGGCCTTCAACGAGCTCAAGGACCGGCTGCAGCGCGATGTGATCGACCAGCAGTTCAAGAACATGACGCAGGGCATGCAGCAGATGGACTCGCCCGAGGCGCGCGAGGCCATGAAGGCCATGATGCAGGACCTCAACCAGATGCTCGAGAAGCACCAGCGGGGCGAGGACGCGTCACAGGACTACGAGGACTTCAAGAGCAAGCACGGTGACTTCTTCCCGGATGCTCCCGAGACCCTGCCGGAGTTCATCGACGAGCTCGCACGCCAGGCCGCAGCCATGCAGCGCATGATGGACTCGCTCAGCCCCGAGCAGCGGGCAGAGCTGGCCGAGGCCATGCAGCAGGCGCTGAGCGACATGGGACTGCAGGACGAGATGTCCCGGCTGCAGCAGAACCTGCAGACCATGCGCCCCGAGTTCTCGTGGTCGGGACAGCAGAGCATGAGCGGCGAGCAGCCGCTGGGCCTGCCCGACGCCACGCAGGCCCTCGCGGAGCTGGCCGATCTCGAGTCGGTCATGGACCAGCTCAGCGACAGCGACTCGCGCGCGAATCTCGACAACATCGACGAGCAGGCCGTGGCGCGGGCCCTGGGCCGGCAGGCGGTCGACGACCTTCGCGCGATGCGCGAGATCCAGCGCCAGCTCGAGGAGGAGGGCTACCTGCAGCGCGACGGGGATCGTCTCGAGCTCACGCCCAAGGCCGTGCGCCGCATCGGCCGCACCGCGCTCAAGGAGGTCTTCTCCTCACTCGATGCCAGCGAGCGCGGCGACCACAGCGTGCATCGCACGGGCGCAGCCGGCGAGATCACCGGGATGACCCGGCCCTGGCAGTTCGGCGATGAGCAGCCGATCGATGTCGTGCGCACCGTGCGCAATGCGGTCAATCGCAAGATCATGAGCGGTTCGGCAGAGCTGCGGCTGTCGGCTGAGGACTTCGAGGTGCACGAGACCGAGACGCGCACGCGCGCGGCCGTGGCGCTGCTCATCGACCAGTCGTTCTCGATGGTCATGAGCGACACCTGGCGCTCGGCCAAGACCATGGCCCTGGCCCTGCACTCGCTCGCGCAGAGCGCCTACCCGCTCGACGCCCTGGAGATCATCTCGTTCGCGAACGTCGCGCAGGTCGTCAAGCCGCACGAGCTGCCCAACCTGGAGGCGAGCTACATCCAGGGCACGAACCTGCACCACGCGCTCATGCTCGCGGGCCGGTTCCTCGACCGCCACCACGGTGCGCAGCGCGTCGTCATGGTCGTGACTGACGGCGAGCCGACGGCGCATGTCGACGAGGAGGGCTACTCGTGCTTCAGCTGGCCGCCCAGCGACGAGACGATCGCGCTGACGGTGGCGCAGATCGACCTCATGACGCGGCGTCGGGTGCCCATTTCGTGGTTCCGCCTCGGTGATGATCCGAGCCTGGAGCGCTTCCTCGACCAGATGGCGCGGCGCAACGGCGGACGCGTGCTCGCGGCGTCGAGCGACCGTCTGGGTGACTACGTCGTGAGCGATTATGTGCGGGCGCGAGGGTCGCGTTAGTTTCACAGGCCCGCCTCACAATCGCTAAGGTGTCCCTGTGACTTCGGGACAGCCGCTGCCAGATCGCATCGAGCGGCTCACACTGCTGGCGCAGTCGCTGATCACCAATCCCTCGTGGGAGGACCTCACCAGGCTCCTGGCCCTGCGCATCTTCGACTCATGGGCCTGCGACCAGGTCGTCATCTACGCCGTCCAGTCGCGCGGATCCCTCGTGCATCGCGCCTCGTTCGGCATCGACGATCCGCCGGCGGTGGCCGAGATCTCGCTGCAGCAGCACCCCGAGCTGGCCTCGGTGCTGTCCTACGGTCGCACGACCTGGGTCGTCGACCCCAGTGGCACCGACCGGCTCCTGCCTGCGGCCCTGGGCCGACGCGACGGAGGCGGCATCGTGATCGCCCCGCTGAACCGCGTGAACATCCCTGAGTTCGTGCTCATCGCGACCTTCTCCGAGCCCCCGCCCGAGAACCCGGCGAGCGGCCCGTTCATGTCGTCAGTCGTCAGCCTGCTCGAGCTGCGGCTGGCGATGAGCCAGGCGCCGACCACCCGTCGGGTGGCCAGTGACGCCAGCGGCATGGCGGTCGAGTTCTCCGATCGCCAGCAGCGCATCCTCGAGCGCATCCAGGACGGCAAGACCAACAAGTCGATCGCGCGTGAGCTCGGGTTCAGCGAGTCGACCATCCGCCAGGAGACGCTGCGGCTCTACCGGTCGCTGGGCGTGAACTCGCGCACGGACGCTGTCGTCGCGGCGCGGGCCAAGGGCCTGCTGCAGGACGCCTCAGCCAGCTAGCGCCTTGTAGGCCACCAGCACGGCGACACCCAGCAGCACCGACTGCAGCAGGCGTGTGGCGGCCAGAGGGCTCATGCGGCGCAGCAGCCGTGCACCGATCGGTGCGCCGATGAGCCCGCCGAGCCCCAGCAGCAGCCCCGACGTCCAGTCGATGTCGGCATGGTTGAGCAGGTGACCGGCAAGGGCGGCCCCGCTGGACATCACGATCACGCCGAGCGAGACGCGTGCGGCGACCTTGATCGGCGTGCGCAGCCACAGGATCTGCAGCGGCACGGTGATGAGGCCACCGCCGATGCCGAACAGCCCGGCCAGGAAGCCGCCCGATCCGCCGGTGACCGCGACCTGCACCGTGCTTGCGGGGTCGATCGCGTCCTCGCGGCCGGGCGCGGGATCAGCAGGCCGGCGGTTGGTGAGCAGGGCGTTGACCACATTGAGCGCGGCGAACCCCAGCAGCAGCGCGGTGCCCGGGAGATGGTGGGCGACGTAGGCGCCGGCCGGCGCGATGACGACTGCGGGGATGCCGATCATGAGCACCCGGCGCCAGGGCACGAGACCGGCCCGGGCATTGGAGACGGTCGCTGCCGCGGTCGTCACGAAAATGCCGATGTTGCTGGTCGCCACGGCGGCCACCGGGGCCAGGCCGGCGAACACCAGGATCGGCACGAAGAGCATCCCGCCACCGCCGCCGACCGCGCCGGCCAGGACGCCGGCGAAGATGGCAAGGGTGAACTCAAGGACCGCCTGGAGCATGCAGGGAAGCTAGCTGGCGGATGGGGCGGCGGTCGCGGTGACGTCCTGGTGCGCCTGGACGTTGACAGCAGGCAGCGGGAAGCCGGCGGCTGCGCAGGCCTTGAGCATGCGGGTCCGCTGGTTGGACAGCCTGGT
>JAQTXL010000011.1:25837-33416 GCA_028688835.1 Candidatus Nanopelagicales bacterium
CATGGCTGACACCGCGACCCACCCGTTCACCCCCGCCGAGCTCGAGCGCCTCACGCGCTGGATGGACTCGGTCGACCGTCCCGGTACCGGCGAGACCCCGGAGCTCACCAAGATCTCCGGCGGCTCGCAGAACGAGCTCTACCTCGTCGATCGCGGCGGTGACCGCACCGTCATGCGCATCCCCCCGCGCAGCATGGGTGCGGCGCGTGCGGACGGCGTCCTGCGCGAGATGCGGATCCTCGGCGCGCTCAAGGGCACCGATGTCCCGCACGGCGAGCTCGTGGTCGGCTGCGAGGACTCCGAGGTGCTGGGCATCCCCTTCTACCTCATGAAGCAGATCCACGGCTGGTCGATGGCCGGTGGCGGCTGGCCCGAGCCCTATGCCTCCGACCTGAGCCTGCGCCCCTCGCTCGGGTACGCGCTCGTCGAGGGCGCGGCCAAGCTGGCGGCCGTCGACTGGAAGGCGCAGGGGCTCGAGGGCTTCGGTCGTCCCGACAACTTCCACGATCGCCAGGTCGGCCGCTGGACCTCGTTCCTCGACGGCTACAAGTTCCGCGACATCCCCGGACTCGACGAGACCACGGCCTGGCTCGACCAGAACAAGCCGCGTGCCTGGGAGCCGGGCATCATGCACGGCGACTACCAGTTCGCCAACATCATGTTCACCAATGACGTGCCGGCCGGCCTGGCCGCCGTCGTCGACTGGGAGATGACCACCATCGGCGATCCGCTGCTCGACCTGGCCTGGGCGCTGCGCGACTGGGGCCCGGTCGGCGATGCCGACGACTCCAACATCCGCGGCACCACTGAGGGTCAGGCCTCGCTCGAGGATCTGCTCGCGCACTACGAGAAGCTCAGCGGTCGCAGCACCCAGGACTTCAACTACTACCTGGTGCTCGCTCGCTGGAAGCTGGCGATCGTCCTCGAGATGTCCTATGCCCGCGTGGTCAAGGAGAACCTCGACAACCCGTCGCTGGCCGGCTTCGGCCCGCTCGTGCTCGAGCTCATGAGCCAGGCTGCGGGTCTTGCCCGCACCATGCCGAACGGCCTGGGATGAGCTATCTCGACACGCTCTACGACCTGACCGACAAGGTGGTCGTCATCACCGGTGGCAGCCGCGGGCTGGGCCGCGAGATGGCCTATGGCTGCGCACAGGCCGGTGCGCATGTGGTCATCGCCAGCCGCAAGCTCGACAACTGCGTGGCGGTGGCCGATGACATCGCGGCGACGACGGGCCGCCAGACCATGGCCTACGGCCTTCATGTCGGTCGCTGGGACGAGATCGAGCCCTTCGTCGACGCCGTCTACCACCGCTTCGGCAAGGTCGATGTGCTCGTGAACAACGCCGGCATGTCGCCGATCTACGACCGGAACTCCGAGGTCAGCGAGGCGCTGTTCGACAGCGTCATGAACCTCAACTTCAAGGGCCCCTACCGGCTCACGGCGCTCATGGGCGAGCGCATGTACGAGGCGGGCAGCGGCTCGATCATCAACGTCAGCTCGTCGGGCTCCATCCGGCCCAGCGCGACGATCATCCCCTACGCCGGTGCCAAGGCGGCGCTCAACACCATGACCGAGGGCTTCGCGAAGGCCTTCGGCCCGCGGGTGCGGGTGAACACGCTCATGTCCGGCACCATGATGTCCGACATCTCCAAGGCGTGGGACGTGCCGTCGATGACTGCAGGCATGCAGAGCACCACGTCGCTCAAGCGCATCGGCGATCCTCCGGAGATCGTGGGTGCACTCATCTACCTGGCCTCGGATGCCTCCAGCTACACGTCGTGCGCGACCATCCGCGTCGACGGCGGCATGTACTGACCTGCACGACCCGAACACCGACATCACTGCAGCGCAGCGACGCGCTGCGCCACCGCAGACGACACGTGAGGAAGCACAGCAATGGCCATTGATTTCGAAGTTGAGTCCGACTACCAGGAGCTGCTGGACTGGGCCAGGGAGTTCGTGGAGACCAAGGTCTCGAAGGTCGACCTCATCTGGCCCCATGACACCTACAAGGACATGACGCCGCAGCAGCGCGCGATCATCGATCCCCTCAAGGCGCAGGTGCGCGAGAAGGGCCTGTGGGCCTGTCACCTCGGCCCCGATCTCGGCGGCAAGGGCTACGGCCAGCTCAAGCTCGCGCTGCTCAATGAGGTGCTGGGCACCTCGCGCTGGGCGCCGCGCATCTTCGGCACGCAGGCACCCGACACGGGCAATGCTGAGATCCTGGCTCACTACGGCACCGACGAGCAGAAGCAGCGCTACCTCGAGCCGCTGCTCGAGGGCGACATCGTGTCGTGCTTCTCGATGACCGAGCCGCAGGGCGGCGCCGACCCCGGCGTGTTCACCACCGCTGCCGTGCAGGACGGCGACGAGTGGGTCATCAATGGCCGCAAGGTGTGGTCGTCGAACGCCCGCTGGGCCAAGTTCTTCATCGTCATGGCGGTGACCAGCCCCGGTGCTCCGCTGGTCGAGCGGATGACCATGTTCGTCGTGCCGGCCGAGACTCCCGGCATCGAGATCCAGTACAACTTCGGCGTCGCCGGCGAGGGTGAGGACGACACCTCGGAGGCCCTGGTCAAGTACAACAACGTGCGGGTGCCGTCGACTGCGATCCTCGGCGGCGTCGGTCACGCGTTCGCCGTGGCGCAGACCCGCCTCGGCGGCGGTCGCGTGCACCACGCGATGCGCACCGTCGGCAATGCGCAGAAGGCACTCGACATCATGGCCGAGCGTGCGCTCTCGCGCTCGACCAAGGGCACGCTCCTCGCTGACAAGCAGTCCGTGCAGCAGATGATCGCCGACTCGTACATCGAGCTCGCATCCTTCCGCCTGCTCGTGCTGCACACCGCCTGGAAGATCGACAAGCTCAACGACTACCAGAAGGTCCGGCTCGACATCGCGGCGATCAAGGTGCAGACCGCGCGCGTCATGCAGGCCATCGCCATGCGCGCGATCCAGCTGCACGGTGCGCTCGGCACCTCGCAGGAGATGCCGCTCATGGGCTTCCTCAACTCCGGCATCATGCTCGGCCTCGCCGACGGACCGACCGAGGTGCACCAGACCACGGTCGCCCGCCAGCTGCTGCGCCGCTACAAGGCCAGCCCGAGCATCTGGCCCACGTCGCTCATCCCCAACCTCAAGGCCCAGGCCGAGCAGGAGCTCTTCGGCGAAGTGTTCACCCAGGTCGTGCCCGAGAGCTAGATTGCCGGGGCTGCGCCGAGCAGCCGAGTCGAAGGAGCGCCATGCGAGCCCTGGTCTGCGAGCAGTACGGCCCGCCCTCGACCCTGGTGATCACGGACCTGCCCGATCCCGTGGCCGGTCCCGATGAGGCGGTGGTCGCCATCCGTGCTGCGGCGATCAACTTCCCCGACCTGCTCATCATCGAGAACCTCTACCAGGTCTCGATCCCGGTGCCCTTCGTCCCCGGCAGCGAGTTCGCAGGTGAGGTCATCAGCGTCGGGGCCGACGTCACGAACGTGCGTCCGGGCGACCTGGTCATGGGGGGATCCTTCGTCGGGTCCTTCGCCGAGCAGATCGCCGTGAAGGCGTCGTCGCTCAAGCCGATCCCGAGCGGGCTGACGCTCGACCAGGCCGCGGCCTTCAGCGTCACCTACCGCACGGCCTACCACTCGCTGGTGACCATCGGCGAGCTTCAGGACGGTGACTGGGTGGTGGTGCTGGGTGCCGCCGGGGGCGTGGGCACTGCGGCCGTCGACCTGGCCACCCGCCTGGGCGCGCGCGTCATCGCGGTGGCCTCAAGCGACGAGCGCCTGGGGATCTGCCGCGAGCTCGGGGCCGTCGAGGGCATCAACTACACGACCGAGAATGTCAAGGAGCGCATCAAGGCGATCACGGGGTCGGGGGCCGATCTCATCATCGACCCGGTCGGCGGCCCGCTCGCGGAGGAGTCGTACCGGGCGATCGCCTGGGGCGGTCGCTTCGTCGTGGTCGGCTTCGCGCAGGGCGACATCCCGCGGATCCCGCTGAATCTCGTGCTGCTCAAGGGCGGCATCATCAAGGGCTTCGAGATCCGCACCGTGTCCGAGCACCTGCCCGAGCAGGTTGCGGCCGGCGATCGGGTGCTCGACGCGATGACCGCACAGGGCCTCGTGCCGCATGTGTCCGATGCCTTCAGCCTCGAGCAGGCGCGTGAGGCGCTGCAGTGCGTCGCCGATCGGCGCTCCACTGGCAAGGTGCTGATCAGGCCCTGATCGCAGCAGCGCACTCGTCGGGGCGATCGAGCATCAGGTGATGCTCGCCGCCGTCGATCGCGATGACCTGCACCGGCGCTGAGGCCAATGACACGAAGTACTCGGCCTTGCGCGCGTTCACGATCGGGCTCTCGGTGCCGTAGACGAAGGTGACCGGCGCCTGCAGGCGCTGCACGCAGGCGTTGATGTACTCGTCGTACGGCTCGGTCGGGCTGCTCCAGTCGTGGCGCCAGCTCCAGCCGCCCTCGACCTCGACCACGGAGTACTCGGCGAGGGGGACGAGCAGCTCAGGTGCCGGGCCGCGCTGCGGGGGCATGAGGCGGAAGCGAGCGATGGCCTCCGCGCGCGTGGCGTAGACGCGATGCTCGCGCGGTGCCGGGCGCTCGCCGGGCCTGGGGAACTCCTCGGGCGCGCGGATGTTGCCGTCGAGCATGACCACCCGGCTCACGAGCTCGGGCCGCGTGGCCGTGAGTGCGATCCCGATGCGCGCCCCCATGCTGTGCCCGCACACGATCGCCGGCCCGGCTGCCGCGGCGTCGAGCACGGCAGCCAGCTCCTTGGCCCACAGCTCGACCGAGTACGCGCTGCGGTGATCACTGTGGCCGTGGCCGCTGATGTCGAGGGTGATGACGCGATGATCGGCGAGCAGGTCGTCGACCATGCGCATGAACCACAGGTGATGGGCTCCGGCGCCGTGGACGAGCAGGAGGTCGTGGGCACCGCTGCCGGTGACGGAGAACCGGATCTGCGCTCCGTCGACGTCGACGAAGCGATCCAGCGGCGCTGCGCTCACGCGCCCACGCTGATGCCGCGCAGGCAGAAGGCGACCAGGTGATCGCACTCCGGGGCGGCGGGGGAGGTGTGCGCGAGCAGGTGCCGGCGCATGGTGCCCATGGCGGCCTCGTGGACCGTCTGCGCATCGAGCTGCGGCTGGACGCTGCCGAGGGCGGTGAGCGGCTCCACGAGCAGTTCGCACAGCTCGGCACTGGCATCGGTGCTGCGGGTATCGCTGCGGCCGTGGGTGCCGGCGAGGATCTCGTTGACGGCTGCGCCCTGCCGGGCCGCCGTCTGGTGTGTGGCTTGCATGAGGATGCCGCGGATCCACAGCTCGATCTTCGCGGCGGGGTCGTCGGTCTTGGACATCCGGTGCTGGAGGTAGTCACGCACGCGCGTGATGCCGCGGGCCATGACGGCCTGCATGAGGTCCTCCTTGCTGGAGAAGTACCGGTAGAAGGCCTGGTTGGAGGTGCCGGCCTCGGCGACGATGTCCGCCACCCGAGGCGCGGCAGGAGTGGAGCGCTCGGCCACGCGCAGGGCGGCATCGAGGATCGCCTCGACATCGCGCACGGCGTCATCACGCAGGGGCTTGAGCGCGCGGTCCACGGCGAGCGACACTGGGTCGTCTGCAGTCATGGACACCGGGCAAGTATGGGCCATCGCACCTGGCCCCGGCCGGGAATGCGGTTGACACGGAAATAGTTGAACCGTAAACTACTTCCATCGAGAGGAGCCATCATGGCTGCAACCACTGCCGACCCGCTGACCCTGCCGCGCTTCACCGTCTCGCCGATCGCCGAGCAGCGCCAGGTCAAGTCCGTCACCACGGCACCCCAGGCCTTCGAGGGCGAGGGCTTCCCGGTCAAGCGCGCCTTCTTCGGCGTCAGCGCGGCCGACCTCGACCCGTTCATCCACATGGACCAGATGGGCGCGGTCGAGTACGCACCCGGTGAGCCCAAGGGCACGCCATGGCATCCGCACCGCGGGTTCGAGACCTTCACCTACCTCATCGACGGCCAGTTCATCCACCAGGACTCCAATGGCGGCGGCGGCATCATCACCGACGGCGGCACCCAGTACATGACCGCGGGCAACGGCATCCTGCACATCGAGACGCCGCCGGCCGCACTCGTGGAGTCCGGCGGCCTGTTCCACGGGCTGCAGCTGTGGATCAACCTCCCGCGCGAGAAGAAGCGCATCGATCCCCAGTACCAGGATCTCCAGGGCGCCGACTCGGCCCTGGTCACCAGTGCCGACGGCGGCGCCGTGCTGCGCGTCCTCGCCGGTGACGTCGGCGGGCATGCCGGCCCGGGCATCTCGCACACACCGCTGTCGATCGCGCACCTGACGCTCGCGCCCGGCGCGCAGATCGACATCCCCTGGAGCCCGACGTTCAACGCGCTCGTGTACGCGCTCGCCGGCTCAGGCTCGGTGGGAGTCGAGCAGCGCCCGCTCGGCTCGGGGCAGCTGGCGGTGCTCGTGCACGGTGACACGCTGCGCATCACGGCAGCTGCCGCGCAGGAGTCACGCTCGCCGAACTTCGAGCTCTTCATCCTCGGCGGCGAGCCGCTGCGCGAGCCGGTCGTGGCCTACGGCCCGTTCGTCATGAGCACCAAGCAGGAGATCGTCGAGGCCTTCGAGGACTTCCAGGCCGGGCGCCTGGGTGTCATCCCCGCCGACGCGATCCAGCCGCACCGCGCCTGAGCGATGACCGGCCGGATCGAGGTCATCGCCGCGCACGAGGTCACGCTCGGGCCCGATGAGGGGCTGCCCGTGCGGCGCACCCTGCCGACGCGAGCCCGCACCCTCATCGGCGCCTGGTGCTTCATCGACCACTACGGCCCGCAGGCCGAGGGGGCGGTACTCGGCATGCGCGTCGCCCCGCATCCGCACACCGGCCTGCAGACCGCCAGCTGGCTCTTCTCGGGCGCAGTCGTGCACCGCGACAGCGCCGGTCACCACGCGACAGTGCGACCAGGCGAGCTCAACCTCATGACCGCCGGCCGCGGCATCAGCCACTCCGAGGTGTCGGTGCCGGGCGAGCAGGCGCTGCACGGCGTGCAGCTGTGGATCGCGCTTCCTGATGCCGCGCGCTTCATGGCACCCGGCTTCGAGCACTATGCGCCGCCGTTGGTGCACGCTCCCGGCGTGAGTGCTCGCGTGTTCCTCGGATCGCTCCTGGGCTCGTCCTCGCCCGTGGCGACGCACACCCCGCTCGTCGGCGCTGAACTGGTGCTCGAAGCCGGAACGCGACTGCACCTCGAGGTCGACCCTGCCTTCGAGCACGGGGTGCTCGTCGACGCCGGTGCGGTGGTGCTCGACGGGGAGCAGGTGCCGGTGTCGTCCCTGGCCTGTGTCGCCCCGGGTGCCACGCGTCTGGACCTGCGGGCCACTGAGCAGTCACGCATCCTGCTCATCGGCGGCGTGCCGCTCGGTGAGCAGATCGTGATGTGGTGGAACCTCATCGGCCGCAGTCATGAGGAGATCGTGCAGTTCCGCGAGCAGTGGCAGGCCGAGAACCTCGGGGGATCGACGGACGCCGCCGATCATCCCGTCTTCGGATGGCCGATCGGAGAAGCCCAGGCGCC
>JAQTXL010000104.1 GCA_028688835.1 Candidatus Nanopelagicales bacterium
CCTGAGCCGGCCACGCGCGCATGACCCACTTCGATCCCGCTGCCCTCGACCTCATCGAGTTCCCGCAGCTGATCGCCCTCGACGTCGACGGCACGCTCGTGCCGGCTGACGGTGTGGTGCGCCATCGCGTCATCACCGCGATCCAGGCCGTCGAGGCGGCCGGCGTGCGTGTCGTGCTGGCCACCGGGCGCTCGCTGTCGACCACGAGCCCCATCGCACGAGCTGCCCACCTCACCGGCTGGATGGTCTGCTCCAACGGCGCCATCCTGGCCACGGTCGAGCCCGAGACGATCATCGAGGCCGTGACCTTCGACCCAGCCCCGCTGCTCGATGCGATGCTGCCGCTGCTGCCCGAGGCGATCTACTCCGTCGAGGATGCGTGGGGCGTGCTCAACACCAACGTCGCCTTCCGCGGCGGTGCACTCGGCATGGCCGTGCGCGAGCTGCCGCTGGAGCAGATCCGCGAGCTCGACGCCGTGCGCCTCGTCGTGCGCAGCGAGGCCCATCTCGAGGAGGGCCTGGGGCACATCGTGCGCGAGCTCGGGCTGCACGAGGTGCAGTTCGGCATCGCCAAGGTCGCCTGGCTCGATGTCGGCCCTGCGGACCTCAACAAGTCGACGATGCTGGGGCGCCTGTGCACCCGGCTCGACCTCAATCCCGCGCGCACCATCGCGATCGGCGATGGCGCCAATGACACACGGATGCTCGAATGGGCGGGCCTGGGTGTGGCGATGGGCGAGGCCTCTGACGAGGTCAGGTCCTTCGCCGATGCCGTGACCCACGCCGAGCCAGGCGTGGGCGTGGCCGAGGTGCTCGAGGCCGTGGCCGCTGCAGCTACGCGCTGAGCCCGTCGTCGAACGCTGCCGCGAGCGCAGCACGCCAGTCACGCATCGGCGTGAGCCCGACTTCGGCCCAGGCGTCGTGCCCGAGCACCGAGTACGCCGGCCTCGGGGCAGGACGCACGAAGGCGTTGGAGTCCGTGGGCAGCACCCGTGCAGGGTCGGCCCCGGCACCCGCGAACACCGCCTGCGCGAACTCGAACCAGCTCGCGATGCCTGCGTTGGTGCCGTGGAAGATCCCGGCTGGCGCCTGCGCATCGACGAGGGCGATGAGCTGCCTGGCGAGGTCGCGGGCATAGGTGGGCTGCCCCACCTGGTCGGTGACCACGGCGACGGTCTCGCGCTCGGCCATCAGGCGCAGCATCGTGCGCGCGAAGTTGCCGCCATGCGTGCCGTAGAGCCAGGCCGTGCGCACGATGTGATGCGCATCGGGCAGCACCTCCTGCACGGCGAGCTCGCCCGCGAGCTTCGTGCGCCCGTACGCCGTCAGGGGCGCCGGCGCCGCATGCTCGTCGTAGGGCGTCGTGGCATCGCCGGCGAAGACGTAGTCGGTGGAGATCTGCACGAGCCAGGCGCCTGCCTCACGGCAGGCCTCGGCGACGACCCGCGGCCCGACGCCGTTGGCCACGAGCGCCGCTGCCTCATCGGTCTCGGCATCGTCGACTGCAGTCCAGGCGGCGCAGTTGATCACCACGGTCGGCTTGAACAGCGCGAAGGCATTGCCGATCGAGCCCGGCTGCGCGATGTCGACGCCCGGGCGGTCGACACCCATCACCGGCGTCCCGCGCTCGCCGAGCAGCGACACGAGCTCGGTGCCGAGCTGGCCCTTGGATCCGGTGACGAGGACGCGCATTACTTCAGGGCAGCCTTCGCCTTGAGCGGACGCCACCAGGCCTCGTTGTCGCGGTACCACGCGACCGTCTCGGCAAGGCCGTCGGCGAACGCGTGCTGCGGGGCATAGCCCAGTGCGCGCAGCCGCGAGTCGTCGACGGAGTAGCGGCGATCATGCCCCTTGCGGTCCTCGACCGGCTGGACGCTCGACCAGTCGGCCCCCATCGCCGCGAGCACCTGCTCGGTCAGCTCGCGATTGGTGAGCTCGAGCCCGCCGCCGATGTTGTAGCTCTGCCCCGGCTCGCCCTTGGCGATGACGATCGCGATGCCACGGCAGTGGTCGTCGACGTGCAGCCAGTCGCGCACGTTGAGGCCGTCGCCGTAGAGCGGCACTGTGCCGCCGTCGATGAGATTGGTGACGAACAGCGGGATGACCTTCTCGGGGAACTGGTACGGCCCGTAGTTGTTGGAGCAGCGGGTCGAGGAGATGTTGAGGCCGTAGGTCACGTGGTAGGCACGCACCAGCATCTCGGCGGCGGCCTTGGCGGCGGAGTACGGCGAGTTGGGCACGAGCGGCTCGGCCTCGGTCCAGGAGCCGACGTCGATGGAGCCGTAGACCTCGTCGGTGCCGATGTGCACAGTGCGGGGGATCGCGTGACGCAGGCAGGCGTCGAAGAGCGTCTGCGCACCGACCACATTGGTCACGAGGAAGGCCTGCGGACCGCTGATCGAGCGGTCGACATGCGTCTCGGCGGCGAAGTTCACGACGATGTCGTGGCCGGGCAGCACCTGGTCGAGCAGGGGACCGTCGCAGATGTCGCCCTGCACGAACACGTATCGCGGGTCATCGGCGACCGATGCGAGGTTCTCGAGGTTGCCCGCATACGTGAGCTTGTCGTAGACCGTCACCCCGGTGACGTCGGTGCCGTAGCTGCCCTTGAGCAGCTCGCGGACGAAGTGCGAGCCGATGAATCCGGCTGCTCCTGTGACGAAATAGCGCACGTCAGTGTCCTTCCAGCTTCCGGAGCCATTCGGTGGCCTCGGCGAAATCTGCGTCGGTCACGCCTGGGCGCAGCACAGGCTCGTGACCGTCGTGTCGGGGGTAGGAGCCCAGGTAGCGCACATCGAGGCAGACGCGGTGCAGGCCCATGAGCGCCTCCGCCACACGGGCGTCGTGGATGTGGCCCTCGATGTCGACGCTGAAGAAGTAGTCGCCGAGCACCTTGCGCGTCGGGCGCGACTCGATGCGCGTCATGTTCACGCCACGCACCGCGAACTCAGTGAGGATCGCCAGCAGGGCGCCGGGCTGGTCGTGGTGGATGTAGAGCGCGAGCGTGGTCTTGTCGGCGCCGGTGCGGGCAGGGACGGCCCCCGGTCGCTGCACCAGCACGAAGCGCGTGTGGGCATCCTCGGTGTCGCCGATGTTGGCAGCCAGGATGTCGAGGCCGTAGATGTCTGCGGCGATCGCGGGCGAGATGGCCGCGTCATACACGCGCGGCTCGTCGTTGAGCCCTGCGGCCGCTCCGGCCGTGCTGAGCGCGGGCAGCACGACGACGCCGGGGAGGTGGGCATCGAGCCAGCCGCGCACCTGTGCATGCGCATGCGGATGCGTCGCGATGCGCGTGATGGCCGAAAGCGTCGTGCCGCGCGGCGCGAGCAGGTTCATGGTGACGGGCAGCACGACCTCGTCGACGATGACGAGCCCGGTGCCGGACGACAGCTCATCGAGGGTCAGCGGCACCGACCCCTCGACGGAGTTCTCCATGGGCACCAGGGCCTGGTCGACCTCGCCCGTGCGCGCGAGATCGAGGGCAGCGTGCACGGAGGCAGCCGGCACGAGCTCCGCGTCGGCGGATGCCGGGAGCAGGCGCAGGGCGGCCTCGGCGAACGTGCCGCGCGGTCCGAGATAGGCGATGCGGGTCACGACTGGCCTCTCTTCGCGAGCTTCACGGCTTCGAACTCCTCGGGCGACAGCTCGACGTCGGGCGTGCCGTTGGTCAGGCCCTTGACGTAGGTGCGCGTCTCGGTGCGCCCGTGGATCGACGTGAGCACGAGACCGTCGCCGGAGTCGTCGAGCATGGCAGCCGAGAACGAGAAGCGCCCGCCGAGATCGCCGAAGGCGTCGTAGCGGACCACGGACACGTGGCGCAGGGCCTGGGCCAGCTCGCGCCGGGTGAGGTCGAGGGTGCGGTCGAGGTCGGCGACGTCGTCGCGCAGGTCGTGGAACTCGGCGATGGTCCGGGCGACCACGTCGACGAAGGTCTCGCGGCCCTCGGCCGCCTCGAGCAGGGCCAGGGAGCGGTGGAGGCGGCTCAGCCGCAGCATCGCGAACACCCCGATGCCGATCCCGACGAGCCCGATCACCAGGGCCACGATCACGAGGACGCTCATGGCACTCGTGTCGATGGTCACCGAGGAAGCCTACCGGTCAGGGGCTCAGCGGAAGCCCCGCAGCGTCAGGGGCCGCCGCCTAGACTCACGCGGGTGCTGACCGTCCATGCGAGCGAGCCGATGGCCCTGGCCGAGCTCGCCTCGCGCGGCGGGATCTTCGTCCTGGGCCTGGTCGTCGTGATGATCAGCCTCGTCAGCCTCATGCGCACGGTGATCGTGCCCCGGCCACTGCGATCCTCCCTCAGCGGCCTGGTCATGTGGCTCGTCGAGTACACCACCCGCGGGATCGCCTACCTGCGCGGCACGTACGCCAAGCGGGACCACGTGCTGGCCTGGACCGGCCCGGTGATGATCCTGGCGATGCTCATCGCCTGGCTCATCGGCTTCCTCGTCGGCTACGCGATGCTCATCTACGGCGTCAGCGGGATGGACTTCGGCGATGCCCTGCGCCAGTCGGGCTCGAGCCTGCTGACCCTCGGCTTCGCCGGCGGGGTCAACGAGGACCAGACGATCATCGACTTCATCGCGGCGGCCACGGGCCCGATCATCATCGCGATGCTCATCGGCTACCTGCCCACGATCTTCCAGACCTACCTCGAGCGCGAGGTGCTCGTGACCATGCTGAGCACCAGCGGCGGCGAGCCGGCCTGGGGGCCCGAGTACCTGGCCCGGGCCACGCTGTCCGGCACCCTCGACCAGGCCCTGGACCACATGGACGCCTGGGCCGAGTGGGCGGCCAGGCTGCGGCTGACGCACATCACCTACCCGACGCTCATGTTCGTGCGCTCGCCGCGCGCGACGCGCCACTACCTGATCTCGCTGCTGTGCGTCATGGATGCGGCCGCGCTGCAGATCTCGCTGTCGTCCACGGTCGAGCGCATGCACGCCTACCGCCTGCTGCTGCAGGGGTCGCAGACCTTCGAGTCGCTCTACGTCGTCACGCATCGCGACGGCCGGGGGCTGCGCCGCATCCCGGTCGTGAACCGGCTGCTGCAGTCGCGCGACGCCCAGGACCGGGCCTCGCACCTGCCGGCCTGGAGCCTGGACACCCGCGCCGTGCACGAGGCCGCCGCGCAGGACAACGCCGTCGGATTCTCCACGCTGAATGCGACCACGACGAGCGTGCTCGGCCTCCATGACTCCACCATCACGCACGACCAGTTCATGCGGGCCGTCACGATGCTGCAGGCAGTCAACTACCCCATCAACCGCAGCCTCGACGAGGCCTGGACCATGTTCCGCGACATCCGCAGCCAGTACGAGTTCCCGGCCTACGCCCTCGCCTACCGGCTCGATGCTGTTCCGGCTCCCTGGAGCGGACCGCGCTACAAGCGCACCGACATCATCTACCCGGCCTCGGCCGGCGCACGCCGCACCGCCCTGGGGTCCTTGGACGAGCCGGGCGACACTCCTGCGCCGTGACGCCGGCGGCTAGTTCGAGGCGCGCTGGTGCGAGGCCAGCAGTGCCCAGATGATGAACACATCGAGGGCGATCATGATCGTGGCGCCCACCGGGTTGTAGGGCAGCCAGGCGAAGAGCGTCACGGCGCTGACGGCTGCGATGACGGCACCGACATAGCGCGCCCAGGAAGCGCCCGCGAGCACGGCGACGCCCGACACTGCGAGCAGCACGCCGAGGGTGAGGTGGATCCAGCCCCAGGTCGCGATGTTGAACGAGAAGACGTAGTTGTTGATGATGGCGTAGTAGTTGTCGTGCGCCACGGCAGTGAGGCCGGAGAAGAACTGCTGCAGGCCGGCGATCAGCAGCAGCAGGGCGGCGAAGTAGCGGGGTCCGACGGCGATGGAACCGGGCTGGCTCATGATGACTCCTCGGGGGAAGGCGTGCGCGGCACGCGTGGTCAGCTCATCCGACGCTATACCCGGCAATGCCCAACTGGCCCTGCAGCGCGCGGCGTTTCGCCGCGCGAGGGCCGCCCAGCGCCACCATCACCGTGATCATTCGGGCATTCCGGGCCACCAGCAGCAGCTAGCGCAGCGTGACCTGCTTCGTGGTGAGCGTGGCGCGAGCCCGGCGCTGCGCATCGGTCAGCGGCGACGTGTCGGCCAGGGCGGCGTCCAGGCGCGTGCGCAGGGCCGCTGCCGGCTCCTCGCAGGCTGCCGCGCCGAAGCCCAGGGGCAGGTCCCACACCGGCACGATGATGCCGTGCGCGCGGAACATGCCCACGAGCCTGGTCCCTTCGCCGAGCGAGCTCTCGCCGGCGGCGTCGAGCCGCGCCAGCGCATTGAGCAGCTGCTCCTCGTCGATGCTCATCGCCCAGCGCAGGTGCTCCTTCTCGCCCATCTGGGTCCAGTAGGCCGCCGTGACCGACGACAACCGCGCCGACGGGCTCGCGTGCGAGCTCGCGCGGGCCAGGGACTCGCGGATCTCGTCGGTCATGTCCTGCTCGTCGGCCCAGAACTCGAACCCGTCGTGCACGGTGATCGCCAGCGGCTGGGAACCGTCGACGAGGTCCTGGAGGCGCAGGGTGCTCGTGGCATCGCGCTCGGGCACCACCGCGTTGCCCGGCTCGGTGGCGAGTGCAGCCTGCAGTGCGAGTGCGAGATCCCTGCTGGCGTTGCCGCTGCTCGTCGTCACCTGCAGGCCCAGCAGGATCTCGCCATTGGCGCGCACGAGCGCGGGCGCGGCCATGGGCAGCACGGTCGCGAGCACCACTGACCGCTCCGCGTCGTCGCGCAGGTGCAGGGACGCGGTGGCGGAGGGCACCAGCTCGCGCAGGCAGACGAGGTCGCACTCGCTGGCGAAGCCCTCGAACGGGCGCGTGGTCTCGATCGCCTCGACGACTCGGCCGTGGCAGGCCTTGTAGCGCCGTCCCGAGCCGCAGGGGCAGGGCTCGCGCAGCCCGACCACCGGCACCTCGGCCGTCGTGGTCGCGTCGGCAGGAGCAGCGGTTCGGGCAGCAGTCTTCTTCTTGGCCATGCGGTGAACCCTAGGGACCTCACGGGAGCAGGTCGCGCACCATCCCCGGCCGGTCGCTGATGATGGCGTCCACACCCAGCGCCAGGCACTGCTCCACCTGATGCACCTCATTGACCGTCCACACATGCACCTGCCCGCCGCGGGCGTGCACGGCACCCACATACGCGGGATCGCGCTCGAGTGCGGCGATCGAGATCCCGGCGATGCGTGCCTGCCCGGGCAGCGACCCGTCGCGCCGGCGGGCAGGGATGCGATCCATGAGGAAGACGGTCGGCAGGGTCGGCGCCAGCGCCGACATGCGACGCATGGCCATCGAGCTGAAGGACATCACGCGCA
>JAQTXL010000105.1 GCA_028688835.1 Candidatus Nanopelagicales bacterium
CCGTACGCACCGATCGCTGATGACATCAGCCGCGGCACCAATCAGCTCTACCTCGTGCTGGCCGGCGGCCTGCTCCTGCTCTATATCGCGCTCTTCCTCGTGTCGCTGTCGGTGACCAGGCGCCTGCTTCGGCAGGTGACCGAGAACCAGTACCTCGCCGAGCACGACGTGCTCACCGGCCTGCCCAACCGCATGGTCTTCCAGCGCAGTCTCGACGAGCACCTGCGCAGGCACGCGGAGTCCGGCGATGGCGCAATCGTGGCGATCGTCGACCTGGATCGCTTCAAGGTCATCAACGACACCCTCGGGCACAGCATCGGCGATGCCCTGCTGCTGCAGATGGGCGAGCGGCTGCGAAGCAGCCTGCCGACGGGCAGCACGGTCGCTCGACTCGGTGGTGACGAGTTCGGCATCCTGCTCACTGGCGCGACTGACGTGCAGGGGGCGCTCTGGCGCATCAAGGAGGTGCTGGAACAGGAGGTCGAGATCGAGGGCCTGCCCAAGGTCGCGGTCGACTGCAGCATCGGCTACGCGCTCCAGGGCATCGACGGCGACACGACCGAGCTGCTGCTGCAGCGGGCCGAGATCGCGATGTACTTCGCCAAGCAGCATCACGTCGGGATCTTCCACTACGACGAGCAGCATGACCGCCACGATCCCGCGCAGCTGGCACTGGTCGGGGAGATGCGCCGGGCGATCGACCATGACGAGCTCGTCGTGCACTACCAGCCCAAGGTGCAGATGGGCGACGGCCAGGTACGTGCGGTAGAGGCGCTGGTGCGCTGGCAGCATCCTCGGCTGGGCCTCATCCAGCCGGACGACTTCATCGCGCTGGTCGAGGAGACCGAGCTGGTGCACGACCTCACGCACTGGGTGCTGGCCCGGGCCCTGGGGGATCTTGCCGCACTGGGGGCAGTCGCGCACGACCTCACCGTCGCGGTGAACGTGTCGGCGCGCAATCTCAGCCGACCCGGCTTCCCCCGACGCATCGCTGACGCGATTGCAGCCAGCGGACTGGCACCCGAGCGCCTGTCCATCGAGATCACCGAGACCGCCCTGCTCACGAGTCCCGAGCGCGCGCTCGCGATCCTGGAGGAGATCGCCTCGCAGGGCGTGCAGATCAGCATCGACGACTTCGGGGTCGGGCAGACGTCCTTGAGCTACGTCGCCTCGATGCCGATCGCAGAGGTGAAGATCGACCGCAGCTTCGTCACCGACATGACGACCGATCCGGTGCACGGCGTCATCGTCGGGTCCATCATCGACCTTGCCCATGGCCTGCGGATGCGCGTTGTGGCCGAGGGAGTGGAGTCTGAGGCGACCGCGGTGACGCTGGCCTCGATGGGCTGCGACCTTGCCCAGGGCTCGCTGTACTCGCAGCCGCTGGCCTACGACACGCTTCGCTTCTGGCTCACCCAGCGTCAGTCGGGGTCGCAGGGCTGATGGTCGTGCGGCTCACGCGGGCCTGCCGCGTGAGGGCAGGGTCAGGATGAGCAGTCCCGCGACCGCGGAGCCTGCACCCATGAGCAGGAACGGGACGAAGTAGTCGCCGGTGAGCTGGTGCACGACACCCACGTAGAGCGGCGCAGCTGCGATCCCGAAGGATGTGTAGAGGTTGGCGCGCGCGAACAGGTGCGCGTACCGCTCGATGCCGAACAGGTCGAGCACCCACAGCGGCACGAAGACCTGGTTGTTGCCGACAGTCAGGCCCATGAGCACTGCGCCGACGATCAGCGCAGGCAGGCTGTGGGCTGTGGCGATCACGATGAGCGACGACACCTGCAGCACGGACATGGCCAGGCTCAGGATCTTCAGGGGGACATGGGGCAGCACGAGGATGCCGAGCACGCGGCCCACCACGGATGTGGCCGCGATCAGGGAGACCGCCACGGCCGGATTCACGATGTCGCGCTCCTGCCCGAGGATGAGCATGTGGGCGATCGCTGCGACCTGCGACATGATCAGGAGCCCGAAGGCGACGCAGAGGGTGATGAAGGCCCACCGGGTGCGCTCGACGGACACGAGGGGCTCGTGCAGGTCCTGCAGCACCGCGGTCGAGGTGCTCGAATCCTGCGGGCTCGACGGCAGGGTCTCGATCGGTCTGCGGGGCTGGGCGAAGCCCGCGATGGGGATGAGCACCCCGATGACCACCGCAGCCATGACGAATCCGGTGACCTGGAGCCCGTTGGCCAGCACGGCAGCCGTGACGATCGGCGTGAACAGCGCGCCGCCCACAGACAGCCCGGCTGCGGCGACGGCCAGGGGCCGGGCCGGTGATCGGTCCTTGAACCGCTCGAGCACCATGGTCGACGCCGGGATCATCGAGTAGCCGGCCGACGCCGTGCCGTAGACGGCATAGAGCAGCCACAGCTGCCAGGCGTGCGACACCGAGCCGAGCAGCGCGATGCACGCGCCTGAGATGAGCACGCTGACGACCATCACGCGTCGGATGCCGTAACGCGGCAGCAGCCGGGCGACCGGCAGGCCGCCGAGCCCATTGCTCAGCAGGAAGATCGTGGCGCCCGCCGAGGCCGCCGTGAGGGTGATGTCGGTGTTGTCGACATACGAGCGGCTGAACGCTCCCAGGGCGTAGAAGCCGAAGCCGGTGTTGAGCGCGAGCATGATGAAGGCTGCACCGACGATGCCCCACGCCCCGCGCTGCTGGGCAGCCGGTGCACGCGTCGTCTCGCCCTGCATCGCACCTCAATCGTCATGGCCCCTGCGAGGCCGGGCATCCGCACAGCGGGCCTTTCGCATCCAACCATGTCAGCGGGTCCGGAACGGCGGGTCCAGTGAATCGGGCATGGGGCATGATGCGTGCATGGCTCAGGCACGTCCGCGCATCGAGTGGATGGACCTCGTCAAGGGCACGACCGTCATCGTGATCGTCCTGTCGCACGCCATCGTCCTGCAGGAGCCCGTGGCCGGGGGCAGCTCGGTGCAGCACGCCTGGGCGCTCATCTCGACCATCCTCGAGCCGATGCGCATGTGCCTGTTCTTCATGGTGTCCGGCATGCTGGCCACCGCGGCGATCACCAAGCCGTGGAACATGGTCCGGCGGCGCACGTGGGGCATGGGCTACCTCTACGTCCTCTGGAGCGCCATCTTCTTCGCAGTGGTGTACCTCTACGCGCCGCTGCCGTTCCTCGATGAGCTCCGCATGTTCGTGCGGAACCTGCTCGTGGCCGGCAACGGCTACTGGTACCTCTACGCGCTCATCGTGTACTTCGTGCTCGCGCGGCTCACGAGGCGCTGGCCCATCTGGATCCTGCTGAGCGTCGCCGTCGTGCTGAACCTCATGAAGGAGCCGCTGCTGTCGCTCTACCGCGAGCACCTCGCCTACGACACGGGCTCGATGATCATCAAGGTCCTCATCAACCTGGTCTTCTTCCTCATCGGGCTGCACTTCAAGGAGCTGCTCACACGGATCACCGGATACGCGACGTGGCCGCGCATCAGTGCGCTCATCGCCGTGGTCGTCGCCATCGGCGTCTGGCGCTTCAACACGCGGTGGAGCTGGGAGCAGACCTTCCTGCCGGCGTCGCTCATCTTCATCGTGCTCGCCGTCATGCTGGCCTCCAAGCTGATCGCGTTCGCAGGGCCACGGCACTTCGGGGCGCGCATCGGTACCCAGACCCTGCCGATCTTCGTCGTGCAGTTCCCGTTCCTGCTGGCGCTCTCGCAGGTGTTCGAGGACCACCCGTCGAGCATCACCACGACCCCGTGGTTCCTGATCGCCTTCCCCATCGCCTTCACCGCGTTCAACGTCGTGTTCGCACTGTGGCTGCACCGGGTGACCCTGCCCAACGTCGGCCGGTACCTGTTCGAAGTGCCGGGGTGGATCGCCGGCGAGTCACGCAAGCAGCCTGTGGCCGTCCAGCGCTGAGGCGCTACGCGGACGCGAGTTGGTCGGCCGCAGGGTCCGCGGCGGCTGCCTTGCGCGCCACGCGCTTGAAGTTCCAGAACATCGGCAGGCCGAGGACGAGCAGCGCGATCGCTGCGAGCGGGAACACCGCCGTGAAGCCGATGTGCGCCGCGACGATGCCGCCGATGGCCGGCCCGATCGCCGACGAGAGCGACTGCACGCTCTGGTACAGGCCGAACATCGAGCTCAGCGCTGCGGCCGATACGAGGGTCGGGAGCAGCGCGACGGCGCTCGTCTGCAGGAAGCCCTGGAAGATCGACATCACGACGACGAGCAGGGCGAGGGCGACGACGGTCTTGACGATGCCCATCGGGAAGAGGAACACCGCGACCCCGAGTGTGGAGATCAGCAGCAGGCGCTGGATCCCGGTGCGTGTGATGAGGCGTCCGGCATTCATCGCGGCGATCGCGCTGGCGGCCGAGATGCCGAAGAAGAGCATGCCCACTGCGACCGTCGGGTTGGTGCCCGGCGGCAGGATCGTCACCACGTAGGGCGCCAGGATCGGCTGGATCATCGGGCCGGCGAAGCTGAGGCACAGCACCAGGCCGAGGGCCGCCCAGGCGACGGGAGACCTGAGCACCGACCCCATCCCGCGCTTCTCGGTGGTGTGCACGGGCGCGAGCGCATCCTTCGGCTCACGGATCATGAACATGACGACTGCTGCACCTGAGAACATCAGGAACCCGGCGAGGATGAACGTGGGACGGTAGCCCCACATCGCCACGAGCACGATCGCGATGACCGGCCCGAGGGCCGACCCGCCGAGGATCGAGGCCTGCAGGCGTCCCAGGGCCTTGGGCAGGGCCGCTCCGGGAGTGCCCGCGGCGATCAGCGCCATCGCGGCAGCAGGCGCACCCGCCATGATGCCGATGAAGAAGCGGATCGCGACGATCTGCCAGGTGGTGGTCGCGAAGCCGAGCAGCAGCAGGCCGGTGGCACCGCCCAGGCAGGCGCGCACGAGCATCGGCTTGCGTCCCCAGCGGTCGCCGGCGATGCCCCAGAACGGCCCGGACATGAACGCGCCGACGCCCTGGAGCCCGGTGGCGATGCCGGCCCACATGGCGGCGTCGGGGCCGCTCATCCCGTCGATCTGCTGGATGTACAGCGGCAGGAACGGATTGGTGAACGCGAAGGTGATGCACAGCAGGAATACGGCCAGGCTGGCCGCGGCGTTGTTGCGCTTCCAGTCCAGCAGGAGCTGGTCGGTCATCCATGCCTCTCGGGTGTGCAGGTGATGAGGCTGTCCCGGTGAACCTAGTGGAGTGCCCGGGCGCGCGGACCGGAATGCCCGGATCGTGCCTCGGTCGCAGGCGCGCGCATCACAGCAGCGTGCGCAGCGCCTCGATCGCGTGATTCAGGAATCGCGTGACGACCACCCGCTCCTCGGCGGACAGGTCGTCGGCCGCGGATTCCAGGGCCTGGAACATCGGCAGGAGCTCACTGAAGACATCGGCACGACCGCTGGGCGTGACCACGACCCTGGTGCGCCGGCCATCGGTGGGATCGGGCTCGCGCACCACGTGGCCGCGCTCCTGCAGCCGGTCGACGGCGACGGTGGCAGCCGCGGAGGTGAGCCCAAGGCGCCTGGACAGCTCCACGGGTCCCAGGGGCTCGCCCATGAGGTGCTCCATCGCGCTGAGGTCGCCGGGGTGCAGGTGCAGCCGGTCGGCAAGGGCGAGCCGCACGCGCGGGGACAGGTCGAGCAGCTGCTGCAGCTCGGGCAGGGGTGAGCGCTGCTCCCAGGCCTCCACCCACGCCACGGCCGCCGGTTGCGGCGGCATGTGGGGCGCAGTAAGGTCCATATCGCTCGTCAGTTTACTCACCTATCTAGCGACTTTGGCACTTATTCGCCCAGGAGGATCCGTGACCGTCATCGCCTCGATCATCGTACGGCGACGGATCGCGTGGATCGTCGCGCTGCTGGCCCTCGTGGCCTCCGGTGCGATCCTGGCGCTCGGCGGCTCGCAGGGCTCCAGTGCCACGGGGGCCACCGATGCGCTTGCCTCCGGCGCCCAGTCGACCACGGTGGTGGAGCTGCAGGAGCAGCTGCCGGCCAGCCAGACCACCACCGCACTCGTCGTCTTCTCGCGCACCGACGGCGCCCCGCTGTCGACAGCCGACACTGCAGCGATCCGCGCCGTCGCGTCCGAGCTGGCGCCCATCGCACTCGACAGCCAGGTCTCCCCGCCGGTGGTGTCACCTGACGGCACCGTGGCACTCATGGGCGTCGAGCTCCAGGCGAGCAACGACGTGCTCGCGACGGCGGCATCGGTGCGCGAGATCCGAGCGGTCGTCGCGCAGGGCATCGAAGCGCCGCTGCAGGGCCAGGTCACCGGGCCGGCGGGATTCCTCGCCGACATCGCCAGCGTCTTCGAGGGCGCCAACACGACGCTCCTGCTGGCGACCGCCCTCGTGGTGGCGATCCTGCTCATCGTCACCTACCGAAGCCCGTGGCTCTGGCTCGTCCCCCTGATCGTGGTGGGGCTCGCCGATCGCGTGGCCGCCGTGGCGGCAGGCGGCATGTCGCAGGTCACGGGCATCCCGGTGGATGACGCGGCGCTGGGCATCCTGTCGGTGCTCGTGTTCGGCGCGGGCACGGACTACGCCCTGCTGCTCATCTCCAGGTACCGCGATGAGCTTCGCCTCGAGGCCGATCGCTACCTGGCCATGCGCCGAGCGCTCGTGGGTGCGGGTGAGGCCATCATCGGCAGTGCGTTCACGGTCATCCTGGCGCTGCTCACCCTGCTGCTGGCGACGGTGCCGACCACGCGAGGCCTTGGTCTTGCCTGCGCCGTCGGCGTGCTGGTGGCCCTCGTGTTCGCCCTCATCGTGCTGCCGGTCGCGCTCGTGATCTTCGGGCGCGGGCTCTTCTGGCCCTTCGTGCCGCGCGTTGGCGACACGCCCATCACCGAGCGCGCGACCATCTGGTCGCGCATCGGTGCCGCGGTCGCGCGTCGCCCGCTGGCGGTCGTCGTCGGCGGGACCTTGGTGCTGGGCGTGCTCGCGCTCCCGCTGCTCGGGCTGCGCACCGGACTCGGCCCGACTGAGCAGTTCCTGGCCAAGCCCGAGGCCGTCGCCGGGCAGGAGACCCTGGCCCGGGCCTTTCCCGCTGGAGCCACCGACCCCGTCGTCATCATCACGCCGATCGAGCAGGCCGCGGCCGCGTCGGCAGCTGCCAAGGCGGTCGCGGGCGTGGCCACCGTCAGCGACGGACCACGCAGCGACAGCCTGGCGCAGGTCGATGTCGTGCTCGCCTCGGCTCCGGGAACGGCGCAGGCAGACCAGGCGATCCTGGACCTGCGCGCGGCGACGGCCGCACTGCCCGACACCTATGTCGGCGGCTCGCAGGCGCAGGCCCTTGACGCCGCTGCCGCGCAGCAGCACGACATGC
>JAQTXL010000012.1 GCA_028688835.1 Candidatus Nanopelagicales bacterium
CCTCGCGGGGTGCGGCCCAGCTGACGCGCGACGATGCTCAGGTCGTCAGAGGCCACTGGTGGCACCGGCAGTCACGGACGACCCGGCTTCGGGCGCACCCTTGTCGGCCTGCTGCAGGGTGCCCCACATCTTGTCGACCCAGGTGCGATGCGCGGCGGCCTCGGCCAGCGACTCGGCCGCCGGACGGCCATCGGCGCCCAGCGTCGTGTAGCCGATCTCGCCAGGCAGCACGTACTGCAGTCGGCGGCGGGCCTCCGCAGCGACGAAGGCCGGATCCTGCCAGCGCTGCTGCTGCACCTGCAGATCGGCCACGCGCTGCTGCGTCGCCGCCACATCGGCCTCGAGCGCCGCGATCTCGGCACGCTGCGCCAGCCACGAGCGCAGGGGCACGGCCAGCGTGAAGCCCAGCGCGAGGAGCACCAGGACCAGCAGCAGGGCCCGCCCCGTCACGGCAGCACGACGCCTCGGCGCGAGGAGGGGGGCACTCACCTCAGGATCGTCGCATGCTGCTGGTGCGAATCAGCGAGCGAAACGCGGGAAGGCGGAGGCGCCCGCGTAGCGAGCGGCCTCGGCGAGCTCCTCCTCGATGCGCAGCAGCTGGTTGTACTTGGCCACACGCTCGGAGCGCGCAGGCGCACCGGTCTTGATCTGGCCGCAGTTGGTCGCCACGGCGAGGTCGGCGATCGTGGTGTCCTCGGTCTCGCCCGAGCGGTGGCTCATCATCGAGCGGTACCCGTTGGCCGAGGCGAGCGCCACGGCATCGAGCGTCTCGGTCAGCGAGCCGATCTGGTTCACCTTGACCAGCAGGGCATTGGCCACGTTCTCCTTGATGCCGCGGGCGATGCGCTCGGGGTTGGTGACGAACAGGTCGTCGCCGACGAGCTGCACGCGGTGACCCAGGGCCTCGGTGATGTGGCGGTAGCCGGCCCAGTCGTCCTCGGCAAGCGGGTCCTCGATGGAGACCATCGGGAAGTCATCGAGCAGGGCCGCGTAGTAGTCGGTCATCTCCTCGGCCGTGCGCGCCGCGCCCTCGAACTGGTAGGTGCCGTGCTCGAAGAACTCGGTCGAGGCGACGTCGAGCGCGAGTGCGATGTCGGTGCCGAGCTTCAGCCCGGTCGACTCGATCGCCTGGGCGATGAGCTCGAGCGCGGCCCGGTTGTTGGGCAGGTCGGGGGCGAAGCCGCCCTCGTCGCCCAGACCGGTGGAGTAGCCCGACTGCTTGAGCACGCTCTTGAGCGCGTGGTAGACCTCGGTGCCCTGGCGCAGGGCCTCGCCGAAGGTGGGGGCGCCGATCGGCGCGATCATGAACTCCTGGATGTCGACTCCGGTGTCGGCATGCGCACCGCCGTTGAGGATGTTCATCATCGGCACGGGCAGCAGGTACGCGTTGGGGCCGCCGACGTAGCGGAACAGCGGGAGCCCGGCCGACAGCGCTGCCGCCTTGGCCACGGCCAGGGAGACGCCGAGGATCGCGTTGGCACCCAGGCGCGACTTGTTGGGCGTGCCATCGAGATCGATCATCACCTGGTCGACGATGCGCTGCTCGGAGGCCTCGATGCCCAGCACGGCCGGGCCGATCTCGTCCTCGACGGCCGCGACAGCCTGGAGCACGCCCTTACCGCCGTAGCGGGCCTCGCCATCGCGACGCTCCGCCGCCTCGAAGGCACCGGTCGATGCGCCGGACGGCACGGCCGCGCGCGCGACGGTGTCGTCGTCGAGCAGGATCTCGACCTCGACGGTGGGGTTGCCCCGGGAGTCGAGGATCTCGCGGGCGATGACTGAGTCGATGGATGCCATGGGCCAAGCCTAGAGCCTGATCGAGGCGCTTCGCGCTGGTGTCGTCCGCCGCCGGACGACCCGCAGGTCGGCGTGTGATGGAATGCTTGGATGAGGATGACCAGGCGCGCACGGCAGGTGAGCGGCGTCACTGCCGCCCTGCTCGTCGGCATCACGCTGGCATCGTCGATCGCACCCCAGCAGGCTCTGGCGCGGCCGTCCGCGCCCGCCATCCCGACGCCGACCCCGAGTGCCACGGGACCGCTGCGCATCGACGAGGACTTCACGGGCTATCCGGCTGCGCGCCTCATGGGCGTCGGCGCGGTGTTCGGGCCGTGGCGCGTGGTCTTCGACGGCATGAACCACGGTCCGAGCATCCGACTCCGACCGGGACTGCTCAGGCTTGCACCCCAGGCAGCCAAGGTCGACAGCGCGACCAATGCGGCCCTGGTGGTCTCACGCCGCGCCTTCACTGGTCCGACGCTCTCGCTCAAGGCCACCTGGACCACGCGCGCAACGACGCGCATCGGTGTCGCCAACCCCTGGGAGACCGGCTGGCTGGTCTGGGACTACGTCGACAACGACCATTTCACCTACCTCGTGCTCAAGCCCAATGGCTGGGAGGTCGGCCGGCGCGATCCGAGCCAGCGAGGCGGACAGCGCTTCGTTGCCGATGGAGACCTGCCGACGACGCCGATCGGGATGACCAGGACGGCGACGGTCACACGCACTGAGGGCACGACCCGTATCCAGATCGACGACCAGCATCTCGTCACCTTCACGCTGCCCCCGAATGAGCGCCGCGGCGCCATCGGCATGTACAGCGAGGACGCGATCGTCGACTGGACCAGCATCACCGCTGGCACTGGGCCAGCGAACTAGCTCGACCGCACGCCGCCTGCCTGGGCCGGGAAGGTCTTCAGCACGTCATTCGCGCTCACGAAGGTGTACCCCAGCTTCGTGATGTCGTCGAGCATGTCTCCGAGCAGCGTTGGCGAGTAGAACGCGTGATAGAAGAACGAGGCGAATCCGTCGCGGACGACCAGGTTGGCTGACGCGCGACGCACGATCTCAGGAGGCAGGACGGCACTGTGCTGGTTGAATGCGGCCAGCGCAACATTGCCGAGGTTCTCGGGGATGACCTTCGAGCCATAGACGTCAACCACCTCGTAGGGGAAGAACTGCCCGACGAAGTTGCTGTTGTTGACCTTCTTGCCGTCGAGTCCCCCCTCGAAGAGGAGTTCACGCTCGTATCGGGCGTCGTATCGCTTGCCCTCTGCGATGTAGTCCACATACGAGGCCGCATAGTGCGGGAACTCCCAGATGTTCGGCTTGGCCAGACCGGCCGCCTTCATCATCTTGGTGGCCTCGTCCATTCGCGCACCGGCCCAGGCCGCCGTATCGCCTGGCACGGGACCGTCCTTGATCACTGCATCGTTGTCATCGAGATGCGCGATGAAGAATTCGAAGTCGGCCGCCGACCGGCCGCTGTAGGGGTTCGGCTGCGTGCCGAACTGATGCGTGTCTCCGTGCTGGATGATGGTGCCTCCGTGCGCGACCATGTACTTCAGCGCAGGCACGACCTTCGGTCGATCGGCGAAGGTGACCCGCAGTTCCTTGCCCTTGCCCAGTCCGTTCGGGTCGACGTAGACCGGGTACACGGCCATGCTGAACGGGATCTTGCGCGCGTAGAACACGTCGGCGAGTTCCTTGATGCGCGTGGGGCTGCTCATGGGCGAGATGTCCTCGAGACGGGCGAGCGCACGATGCTGCTCCGGGGTGTCCGGGCCGAGCATGTCGAAGTAGAGGTCGGCGAACGCCAGGTAGCGGTCGGCCTCAGTGGCGTAGATGAACGGGTTCTCACCCACGTAGGTGAGCCCGTTCGACCTGACAGCCCACGGGATCGACGTGCCGTCGGCCTGGTGCTGCGCAGTCGCAAGGACAGTCACGAGGTCGGGATAGGCGATCGTCATGCCGAGGATGCCCGTCATATTCGCAGGGTCTCGGTCGAGCGAGGCGTTCTTGTAGGTCACATGATTGATCGGCGCAGTGTCATAGGACGTGTACCACCAGCCGTACTCCTGGGCGAAGCTGATGCCATTGCCCTCGTCGTCGACGCGCTCATTGGCCCGTGCATCCAGCTGCCAGATGTTCGATCCGGCCCAGAGGACCGAGGCTCGGTCGGCAAGGACGTCGTCCAGGAAGCTCACCGGTATCGGTTCGTCGTAGTTGGAGCCGATGTAGATCACGCCGGCGTAGTTGCTCATGTCGCCGGCCTGGTAGGCGCCCACCGGCTTGGCGTCCCACGTGCCGAAGCGACTTGCGAGGTTCCCTGCCATCTGGGCGTAGATCTCGCCCAGGTAGTTCCACTCATCCTGCGCCGCGTTGTCGTACAGGACCAGGGTCCCGCTGGGCGTGCTGCGCACCTGCCCGGCGCGTGCCACCTGCTTGACCTGCGTGATCGCAGGTGCGATGACGCGCGAGATTGGCCTGCCTGCCGGCGGTGCTGGCGGCGGGTTCAAGAGGGAGTCCGGCGACAGTTCAGAGAAGGCCGCGGCCGGGTTGATGCCCGCATCAGGGTCCGCCGCCTGCGCTGAAGCAGTGGCCGGTGCCGACGCCAGCGCTAGGGCCGTGAGCAGCGCTGCACTCACCATGGCTGCAGGGATTGCCATGCGTCGGCGATGCGAACGTGCAGCTGTGGTCATAGTACGAGGGGCTCCAGATGTCGTGGACCAGTTGATCGTAGCCCCAGTAGGACGAGATCCAGCCCGCGCTGGTTCCCGTTGGCAGCTCCGCTTGCCCCTCAGATCATCAGCGCAATCGAGCTTGTCCGGTCCTGACCGACGATGACATCGATGCGCTCGCGCACCCACTCCTTCATCTCGGTCACGTGGCTCACGACACCGACCACGCGCCCGCCGGTGCGCAGGGCATCGAGCTGCTCGAGCACCAGCTGCAGCGACTCCTGGTCGAGGGAGCCGAAGCCCTCGTCGACGAAGAGGGTCTCCAGCTGGGTTCCGCCGACCTCATCGCGTACGACATCGGCCAGGCCCAGGGCCAGCGAGAGCGCCGTGTAGAAGGTCTCGCCGCCGGACAGCGAGCGCGGATCGCGCTGCTGGCCCGTCCAGGCGTCGTGCACCTTGATGCCCAGGCCGCCCTGCGCATTGCCATGCGCCTGGTCGTCGAGGGCGAGCGAGTACTTGCCGGCGCTCATGCGGCCCAGGTGCAGGCTGGCGGCGTCGAGCACCGCGGCGAACCTGCGCTGCACGGCGTAGCTCTGCAGGGTCAGGCGCCGGCGATTGATCGAGCCGCGCGCTGCCGTGACGGCATCGGCGAGCGCGATGGCTGCGGCAGTCTCGTCGCGCGCGACGCGCTCGGACTCCACCGCACTGCGAAGCTCGGCCAGCGGCTGGGCTGCTGCGCGTCCCGCATGCGCGAACTGCCCGAGCGCGAGACGGGCGATGTCGAGCTGCTCCTGCGCCTGCTCGAGCGCCGCGCGGGTCGCAGGAGCCCGATCAGCGCCCGTCTCTGACTCGTCGACGACGGGCAGTGCCGCACGAGACGCGGCTGCCGCCTCGTCAGCAGTGGTGAAGGCCTGGAGCCGACTGATCTGCTCGTCCCACTCCCGCGTCAGCTCCGCCGCGCTGGGTGCCGAGCCGAGGATCGCAGCACGCTCCGTTCTGGCCTGCTCCTCGGCGGCGTCGAGCACAGCGAGCTCGGTCAGCAGGCCTGAGACAGCAGCGGCAAGCCCCTGCTGGCGCTGCTGCGCCGATCGCTCCCACGCGTCGAGCTCACGAAGTTCGGCCATCAGAGCCGGTACCGCGGACGCCGCATCCGTGGCGGCCTGCCACGCCTGACGAGCGACCTCGATGTCGTGGACGAGCTCCGGAGCCTGGCGATCGGCCAAGGCTCCACGCAGGGTCATCACGCGGCCCTCGATCTCCCGCATCTGTGCTGCCGCCGCCTCTCGATCGATGCGCAGCTGCTGTGCTCGCTCGCGCATCGCGTCCAGTTCCTCGCGGTGCGCGGCGAGTTCGTCGTCGCTCACGCCTGCGTCACCGCCCGACGCCTTGGCCGGATGGTCGATCGATCCGCAGACCGGGCACGGGCGCCCAGCCGCGAGGGCCTGCGCGAGCACTCCGGCGCGTGCATGCAGCTGCCGCACAAGGAGCTCCTCGAACTGGGCGGTGCGCTCGGCAACCGCACGGTCGGCCTGGCCGGCGCGATCGGTTGCTGACGTCAGCGCTGTGCTGACCGCCCGCGCCTGCACCTCCTGTGCGGCGAGATCCACAAGTGCGGCCTTGAGCTCCGTGAGTCGCTCGACCTCGGCTGCCTGCTGGGCGCCGGTAGCCGCCAGGAGCTCACGTGCCGTGAGCTCTGACTGCAGGCGACGGCGACGTTCGGGCAGCGACGCCCGCTCCTCCTCTGCCTGCTCTGCCTCGGCCACAGCATCAAGATGCGCCTGCACGAGCGCGGTACGCCGGTGCACCCTGGCATCGGCATCGGCCTCCCATGCGATCCACGGCTCCAGCCGTCCCTTGCCCTGCTGCAGCTGCGCCAACAGGCCGGCGGCCTCGGCACGCTCCAGATGCGCGGCCTCGGCACCGAGCGCGGCCAGCGCCTCGTCGCGCATCTGCACATCGCGCTCGTGCCTGCGCATGGCCTCAGCATCCTCATCGAGGCGGTCGACCTGCTGTCGCAGCGCTGCCACGCGGGGCTCCAGCGCGTCCACGACCTCGGCGTAGGCGGACTGCTGCCCCAGGATCCAGTCGACGATCGCCTGCGCTGCCTCGACCCGCCCGGCCGCAGCTGTGTCATCGGCGGCGAGCACGGCGCGCTGCTCGGCCGCGGCTTCGTCGTCGAGATCCCCCAGCGCGCCCATGAGCCGCTGCTGCGCATCGTGCACCGCCACCGCTGCCTCGGTCACGCGTGCGCGCCCGGCAGCACCGTCGAGCTCGAGGTCATCCTGCAGTCGGCGGTAGAACGCATCGCCGAGCAGTGGACCGAGCGCGGTGAAGCGATCAAGCGGCTTCATGCGCAGCAGGTCGGCGAACTCACCCTGGGGCAGGACGACCAGCTGGCGGAACTGCTGTGCGCTCATCCCCATGAGCGCTGCGACGCGCGCTCCGATCTCGGATGCATGGGTGAGCTCCGCGCGCACGTGGCCATCACGGTCGAGCTCGCGCAGCAGCTGGGTGGCGGCGACCTGCGTCGTGCCCTCGCCCTTGAGCTTGGGTCGCAGGAAGCGTGGCGTGCGCTTGATCCAGATGCGGCGATCGCCCACGGAGAACTCGCAGATCACCTCACTCGGCTCGCTGGGGAGCGAATAGTCACTGCGCAGGCGTGAGTCGTCGGCCTCGCGGCCGGAGACATCACCGTAGAGCGCGAAGACGATCGCGTCGATGATCGTGGTCTTGCCGGCACCTGTCGGCCCGTCGATGAGGAACAGCCCCGAGCCGGCAAGACGATCGAAGTCGATCACCTGGCGCTCGCGGAACGGTCCGATGCCGGTGAACTCCAGTGCATGCAGGCGCATGGCTACTGCACCATCCGCAGTCTCGTGCGCTCGACTGCCGACGCGATCAGCGTGGACTCCGCCTCCGTCACCGGAGTGCCCGTGACGTGCTCGAGGAACTGGCCGACGACCTCGACCGGGTCCATCGCACGCACGTCAGCCGTGGGTGCTCCTGTCGCGAGCACCCCGCCATCGGGTTCGAACTCCAGTTGCAGCGTGTGCGGGAAGCGCTCGCGCAGCCTGTCCATCGGTCGCTCTGGCCGCCGCGCGTCGGTGATCACTGCCCGGATCCAGTCGTCGCTGCAGGCATCGAGCGACGGATCGGCCAGGAGGTCGGCGAGGAGCCCGCGGATCGTGGTCATCCGCCTGGGCACGGGAGTCGCGAGCAGCTCGATGGCGATCGTGCCGTCCGGCGCGATCTCGATGATCGTCACCGACTTCACCTGCCCCTCCTCGGAGAACGAGTAGGCCAGCGGTGATCCTGAGTACCGGCAGGGCGTGGCCTCCCCCGCCCCGATCGCCTGAGGTCGGTGCAGATGGCCCAGGGCGACATAGGCCGCACCGTCGAAGACGGACACCGGTGCATCGGCGATGCCGCCGACGCGCACATCGCGCTCGGAGTCGCTGCCGAGGCCGCCGGTGACGAAGGCGTGGGCGACCACGACCATCGGAGCACTGTCGCGCTGGGCCGAGCTCGCGCGGATGCGGTCCATGGCCGCGCCGAGCACGGCCTCGTGCGATCGCTCGCAGTCGAGCCGCTCCGCCTGGAACGCGGGCTCGAGGTAGGGGATGGCGAAGACCTCGACGGACTGGTCGAGCGCATCGGTGATCCGCACCGGCCGCTCGATGCCGTCAACATTGGCGCGCACGTGCACGTGCGCCGCCTCGAGCAGCGGGCCTGCGAAGCCGAGTCGTGCTGCCGAGTCGTGGTTCCCGGGGATCAGCACCACCTCGGTGATCCGTGCGAGCTCGACGAGCGCCCACTCGAACAGCGCGACCGCCTCGACCGAGGGCACAGCACGGTCGTACACGTCACCGCAGATGAGCACCGCGTCCACCGGGTCGGCACGGATCCCATCGACCAGCCACTCCAGGAACGCGCGCTGGTGGTCGATGAGCGGCACGGCGAACAGGGTCCGGCCCAGGTGCCAGTCGGATGTGTGCAGCAGGCGCATGTCAGATGCCGAGCAGCGTCCGCAGGTGGCGCGGGGCCGGTGACCCGCAGCTGAGCATGAGGTCGTGGAGCTCGCGCTCGGACCAGTCGGGGTGCAGCACGCGCAGGTCGGCCGCGATCGCGCGCACTGCGAGGTAGCCGACGAAGTACGTGGGCAGCTGGCCCGCGGTCAGCAGGGCCCGGCGCCACTTGCCCACCGCCTCGCCCTCCTCCTGGAAGCCGCGCAGCATCATGAGGTCGAGCGCCTCCTGCTCGGTGATGTCACCGGAGTGCACGCGCACATCGAGGATCGCGTTGATCGTCATGCGCGCCTGCATCTTCAGCTGCTGCAGGCGCAGGGCCAACCCCGCACGCGGATCATCCGATGGCAGGTAGCCCGCGGTGATCATCAGCTCCTCGGCGTAGACCGCCCACCCCTCGATGAGCACACTGCTGCGCCCGAAGGCGCGCACCTTGCGCCTGCGCTCGGCCCGACGCGAGTGCGCGAGCTGCAGCACGTGACCCGGGAAGGCCTCGTGGATCGTGAGGTCGTGCAGCTGCACGCCGTTGTACTCGCGATAGAACGAGGCGACCCGGTCGCTGTCCCATGCGGCCGGCGTCGGCGCCACCGCGACGAAGGTTGGCAGCTCGGCCTGCTCCAGCGGCCCAGGGGAGTCGCAGTAGGCGACCGCGACCCCGCGATGGATCTCAGGCATCTCGATGACCTCCACCGCGGCATCGGGGATCCCGACGAGCGGCGTCTCTTGCAGGAAGCCGACGGTGCGCGCGAGCGAGCGCGAGACCTGGTCGAGCACCGTGGCGTCGGAGGCCGGGAAGCGGCCGGCGATGTCGGCCAGGGCGCGGGGCACGAGGTCGTGGGGGCCTGGCTCCTTCTCGAGGTACTGCGCCGCGGCCTGCCTGAGCTCCTGCTCGACCTGCAGCAGGTGGGTATTGGCCAGGGCGAGCAGCTCATCGGCCTGGGTGTCGTCGTCGAGGCTGTGCCACAGCAGTGCCGAGTACAGGTGCCGGCCAAGGCGCGGATCACGCTGGGCCATCGGCAGCTGCTTGGTCAGCCAGGCCATGAATGCCTCGATCGAAGCCGCCGCCACGACCACGCCCTCGTCTTCCTCGCCCAGGTGCTCGGCGAGGGTGGTGCGCACGAGGTGCAGGGTCCCCTCGAACTGACCGATCGCTGTCTCGACGTGGACGCGCGGCATGTCCCCGAGCTCGCGGCGAGCCGTCGCCAGCATGCCCGGGATCGCGAGCAGTCGTGACCGCGCCGCGGCAAGGCGCTCGTCGAGCGGGGCGAAGTCGCGCGACATGAGCCCGTGCAGCCCGTTTCCGGGGTTCCAGGTCATCGGGTTCCAGGTCGTCGAGCGGACCTCACGGATCTCGAACACGGTGCGCGAGACCGCGACCCGCAGGATCTCCAGGTCGACCTGGTCATCGAGCTCGAGCTCGAGATCATCGACGGCGTCGAGTGCGGCCAGGTGCGTGTCGAGGACATCGGCGAGCGAGGCGCGCGCTGCCGACGACAGGTCGGGCAGCAGGTGGTCGTAGGCGTGATCGCCCAGTGCCGTGGCCCGGATCGGATCGGCCTGCAGCAGATCGCGCATCACCTCTCGGGCGATGCGGTCGAAGGCCGCCTTCATCGGTCGAGGCCCTCCAGCCTGCGCACCTGGCTGACACGACGCTGCACGGCTCCGCGCAGGGCTGACTCACCGTCCCAGCCACGGTCGCGCGCCAGCGAGGTCAGCTCGAGGAGCAGGTCGCCGAGCTCTGCCTCACTGTGCAGGTGACCGGCGACCTCCTCGGCACGCGTGCGCTGTGCCGTCACGGGCACCTGCTCCGCGAGGCGCCGGCTGCGGGCCAGGACCTTCGCCGCCAGCAGCAGCGCCGGCAGGTGCGCAGGGATGCCATCGGTGACCGACTCGCGACCCTTCTCCTTGGCCTTGCGCTCGTGCCAGTTGAGGTTCGCGTCGGGCTGCTCGCCCTCCAGGAAGACATGGGGGTGGCGCCGGATGAGCTTGGCGACGATGCCCGCGGCGACGTCATCGATGTCCCAGGGGTCGGTCGGGTGCTCCTGTGCGATGCGCGCGTGGAAGACCACCTGCAGCAGCACATCGCCCAGCTCCTCGCGCAGCGCCTCGCGATCCTGCAGCTCGATCGCCTCGACGGTCTCGTAGGTCTCCTCGACGAGGTACTCGATCAGCGACTCGTGCGTCTGCTCGGCATCCCACGGACACCCGCCCGGCGAGCGGAGGCGGTCCATGACGGCGATCAGCTCAGCGAGATGGCTCTTCGTGGTCATGGATCCCCCGTCAGCGTGGGCTCATGGATCAGTTGCTCGCGGCAGGCGTCGGGAGCGGTGTCGACAGGTCGGACGGGACTCCGGCGAGCTGCAGGTTCTCGGAGTCCCAGGTGCCGTAGCGCGGATTCACCTCGGGATTGACGGCCTTGCTCTTGGCGACGACCGCAGCGACCAGGGCTGCTGTGGCCTGGTCGGTCGCAGCGCCCGGGGCCACGGCGCTCGCGACCTTCTGGGCGAGGAGGGCGAAGCGGATGCGGTCGTTGATCTGCGACGGAGCGACGAGCTGCTTGAGGTACGCGTCCTCGAGCGCCTCCTTGCTGCCGGCCGACTTCGTCTCGGTCGCCAGCTCGCGGTCGATGTCACCCTGGGTGACGGTGACGTCGAGGTCGGCACCGACCTGCTCGAGCAGGTCCATGACGATGAGCCAGTTGAGGGTCGTGGTGACCAGCTGCTCATCCTGCTTGTTGGCCGGTGCGCCCTGAGCGGTGAGCACCGCCGTCACCTGGCTGTCGAGGGTCTGCTCGGTCACCATCTGGTCGCCCACGACCGCGGCGTTGCCGGCCGAGTTCGAGCACGCGCCCACGAGGAGGCCCAGCGCCAGCACCGCGGCGGGGATGATGATGCGACGACGGGCAGTGATCATCAGCTGGTCTCCGTTGGCTCGGGGGTCAGGGGCAGCGTCGCTCGAATGAACGTCGTCACCCAGTCAAGCAGGTCGTTGCCGCGAACCGGCTGGCCTCCCACGAGCGAGGTCATCGGCTTCGGCACGATGATCGTATTGACCGCACCCTTGATCTGCGTGCCGGGGTACAGGCGCGTCAGGCGCATCTGGCTCGACTCGGGCAGGGTGACCGGGTGGAACCGGATGCCGGCTCCCTGGGCCACGATGTCGGCCAGGCCGGCGCGCCTGGCGAGCACTCGCAGGCGTGCGACCGCAAGCAGCGTCTCCACCGGGGCCGGGAGCGGGCCGTAGCGGTCGGTCAGCTCGGCGAAGACCTCGTCGACGGCCTGGTCGCTGCCCACATCGGCCAGTCGCTTGTACGCCTCGAGCCGGAGCCGCTCATGCGCGATGTAGGCGTGCGGGATGTGCGCCTCGATCGGCAGCTCGACCCGCATCTCAGCGTGGTCCTCGACGGTGTCGCCCTTGTGCTCGGCCAGCGCCTCGCCCACAAGCCGCACGTAGAGATCGAACCCGACGTCGGCGATGTGCCCGCTCTGCTCGCCGCCGAGGAGGTTGCCCGCGCCGCGGATCTCGAGGTCCTTGAGCGCGATCTGCATGCCGGACCCGAGATCGGTGTGCTGCGCGATGGTCGCCAGCCGCTCGTGCGCGGTCTCGGTCATCGGCTTCTCGGGGTTGTAGAGGAAGTAGGCGTAGGCGCGCTCGCGGCCACGGCCGACGCGGCCGCGCAGCTGGTGCAGCTGTGACAGCCCGAACATGTCGGCGCGATCGACGATGAGCGTGTTCGCATTGGCGATGTCGATGCCGGACTCGACGATGGTCGTGCAGACGAGCACGTCGACCGCCTTCTCCCAGAAGTCGATGATGACGCTCTCGAGCTGCTGCTCCCCCATCTGCCCGTGCGCGATCGCGATGCGCGCCTCGGGGATGAGGTCGCGCAGGCGCGTGGCGACGCGCTCGATGGACTCCACCCGGTTGTGCACGAAGAAGACCTGGCCGTCGCGCAGGAGCTCGCGCCGGATGGCCGCGGAGATCTGGCGGTCGTCGTAGGGCCCGACGAAGGTCAGCACGGGGTGCCGCTCCTCCGGAGGCGTCTGGATCACCGACATCTCGCGGATGCCCGTGACCGCCATCTCGAGCGTGCGCGGGATGGGCGTTGCCGACATCGCCAGCACGTCGACGTTGGTGCGCAGCGCCTTCAGGTGCTCCTTGTGCTCGACGCCGAACCGCTGCTCCTCGTCGAGGATCACCAGGCCCAGGTCCTTGAACCGCACATCGGGTGTCAGCAGCCGGTGCGTGCCGATGACGATGTCGACGGTGCCGTCGCCGACCCCGGCGAGCACCGCCTTGGCCTCCTTGTCGGAGTTGAACCGTGACAGCGCGCCGACCCGGATCGGGAAGGACCCGAATCGCTCGGTGAAGGTCGAGACATGCTGCTGCACGAGCAGGGTCGTCGGCACGAGCACCGCGACCTGCTTGCCGTCCTGCACGGCCTTGAACGCCGCTCGCACGGCGATCTCGGTCTTGCCGTAGCCGACGTCGCCGCAGATGAGGCGGTCCATCGGCACGGTGCTCTCCATGTCGCGCTTGACCTCGTCGATGCACATGAGCTGATCGGGGGTCTCGATGTAGGCGAAGGCGTCCTCGAGCTCTCGCTGCCAGGGAGTGTCGGGGCCGTACGCATGGCCCTTGGTGGCCTGGCGAGCCGCATAGAGGCGGATGAGCTCGCCGGCGATCTCCTTGACCGCCTTGCGCGCCTTGCCCTTGGCCTTCTGCCAGTCGGCCCCGCCGAGGCGGTGCACGCTCGGCATCTCGCCGCCGACGTACTTGGTGACCTGGTCGAGCTGGTCGGTCGGCACATACAGACGGTCGGCAGGCTGCCCGCGCTTGCTCGAGGCGTACTCGACGACGAGGTACTCGCGCGTCGCGCCGCCAACCTCGCGCTGCACCATCTCGACGTACCTGCCGACGCCGTGCTGCTCGTGCACCACGAAGTCCCCTGGCGTCAGCGTGAGCGGGTCGATCGCCCGGCGCCGTCGCGACGGCAGCCTGCGCATGTCCTTGGTCGACGCGCGCTGGCCGACGAGATCGCGCTCGGTGATGACGATGAGCGCGCACTCGAGCAGCATGAAGCCGTGATCGATCGAGCCGACCGTCACGGTCACCTGGCCGACCGGCGGGGCATCGACAATGCCCTCGACGAAGGCGCAGGCGATGCCCTCGGATGCCAGTGACTCCGCCAGTCGCTGCGCCGAGCCGTGACCCTCGCTCACGAGCACGACCGCCTGCCGCTCGGCAGCCCACTGGCGCATGTGGCCGAAGGCCGCCGTGACGTCGCCGCGATAGGCATCGATGCCCGCGGCCTGCACATTGACACCTGCGTCGGCATCGAGGGAGTCATCGACCAGGAGCGGGGTCAGCTCGCACCACGGCAGGTCGCGGGCGCGGGCGAGGTCCTTGACCTCGTCGAGGGTCAGGAAGTTGGACCCCGACAGGTCGATCGGTGCCCGGTTGCCGACGGCCGCGTTGTGCCAGGACGCAGCCAGGAACTCGTCTGCGGTGCGCACGAGGTCATGGGCCCGCGTGCGCACGCGCTCGGGATCGAGCAGCACCACTGAGGTGGACTCGGGCAGGAAGGACACGAGCGGCTCCACCGTGTCGACCAGGACCGGGATCAGCGCCTCCATGCCCTCGACCGCGATGCCCTCGGCGATCTGCGAGCAGATATCGGCGAGGGTCGGGTTGTCGCGGGCCAGCGTGGCCGCGCGCGCACGCACGTCGTCGGTGAGCAGGAGCTCGCGCACCGGGGGCGCGAACAGTCCGTCGGGCGCGATCTCGAGCGAGCGCTGGTCGGTCACGGCGAAGGCGCGGATCTCCTCGACGGAGTCTCCCCAGAACTCAAGGCGCAGCGGATGCTCGGCATTGGGCGGGAAGACATCGAGGATGCCGCCGCGCACCGCGAGCTGGCCGCGGCGCTCGACGAGATCCATCCGCTCGTAGCCCAGGTGCACGAGTCGCTCCACGAGCTCGGAGAGGTCGTACTGCTCGCCCTCGCGCAGGCGCACCGGCTCGACCTCACCGAGGCCGCCGGCGATGGGCTGCACGACTGCACGCACGGATGCGACGAGCACATCGATGGGCTGCAGCAGCGGATCGCTCGCATCGGGATGCGCGAGGCGGCGCAGCACGGCGACGCGGCGCCCGATCGTGTCGGACGAGGGCGACAGGCGCTCATGCGGCAGGGTCTCCCACGACGGCAGCACCGCGAGCCGAAGCTCGGGGCAGAACGCCTGCAGCTCCGAGGCCAGGTCCTCCGCCTCCTGCCCCGTGGCCGTGACCACCATGAGCCGGCGACCCGAGCCGATCGGCGCAGGCGCCGCCAGCAGCGCGGTGATGAGCGGCTGGACCGACTGCGGGGACGTGATGATGCCGCCGCTGAAGGCCTGCTCCCGGGCAGCGCGGAACGAGTCCGCCTGCGAGGCCATCGTGAGGAGGCCGCTGAGGTTCACCCGCGTGCAGCACCCGTGAGTGCGTCCCTGGCCATGTCGACGATCAGCGGGTGCGCGACGAGCAGGTTGGGCACCCACGGCGGCATGTGGTTGAACAGGATCTCGTCACCGCTCAGGTGGCTGGGCACGAAGCCATAGTGCCGTGCGACGCCGTAGGGCGCTGCGACATCCCACTCGTAGAAGCCGCTGTCGTGCACGTAGAGCTCAGCACGACCGGACACGAGCTCGTTGACCTTCGCGCCGACCGAGCCGACATCGAGCAGCTCGACTCCGTGGGTGTTGAGCCCGGACTCATCGAGGAGGTTGGCCAAGTGCTGCAGGGCCTGGCCAAGGCCCTGGGGCGGGCGGGTGCGCGATGCCACGACGCGCACCGGGCGATCGGTGGGGAACGGCGGCTCATCGGCGACATCGTCGAGCATCGAGCGCGACACCTCCTGCGCCGGCAGGTCCACCGTGCAGGCCGACAGGCGCTCGATGCGCGGCTCCCAGAGTGCGACGTGCACCGCGAAGTCCCAGCGGCCCTGGCCGTACTCCCAGGTGCCGTCGAGCGGATCGACGATCCACAGCCGCTCAGCGTCAAGGCGCGCGGCGTTGTCGGCGCCCTCCTCGCTCAGCACGGCATCACCGGGACGGTGCTCCTCGAGTGCGGCCGCCAGCAGCTCATGCGACAGCTGGTCGCCCTGCTTGCGCAGCGCGGTGGCCTGCAGCCGGTCGAAGGGGTCGAGCTCGCCATAGGACTCGCGCAGCTTGAGCAGCAGCTGGCCCGCCTGCCTGGCAATCAGGAGGGAGAGCTCCCCGTCACTGAGTTCGGTCATCCTCATCCTCCGTTGCAGTCGTTCTGTGCTCGTTCCAGGCCGTGCAGCACCAGCGTCTCGACGGCGTCGGCGCTGCGCAGCACCTCCTGCGCGACGACGTCGCGCTCACTGCCCGCGAAGGGCTTGAGCACGAAGGCGGCGGGGTCCTGGCGACCCGGCGGCCGGCCGATGCCGAACCGGACCCGCGTGAAGTCCCCGGTGCCGAGCGACTGACGCAGGCTCTTGAGGCCATTGTGCCCGTTGTCGCCACCGCCGAACTTGATCCGCACCGTCTCCAGTGGCAGGTCGAGCTCATCATGGATGACGACGAGGCGCCCAGCCGTGATGTCGTAGAACTGCAGGAGCGCCTTGACCGGTCCGCCTGAGGCGTTCATGAACGACCATGGCTCGACCAGCACCGCTCGGGCATCCGCGCCCGGGGAGCCGATGCGGCCCTCGAGGACGCCGGCCATGGCCCGCTTGTGCCTGCTGAACGTCCCATGCATGCGGGCCGCGAGCTCGTCGGCGACCATGAATCCCACGTTGTGACGTGTGGTCGCGTAGTCCGGACCAGGGTTGCCGAGCCCGACGATCATCCAGGTCATCGGCGAGCTGCCTAGTGGATCTTGGACTCTTCAAGCGCTACGGCAGCAGCGGCATCGTCGTCGGCCTGGGCCTCGTCATTGCGCTCGCGCGCCTCGGCATCGGTGATGATGATGAGGTCGACATGCTCGATGTAGCGCTTGACCGGCTCGCGCTGGATGTCGCGCGGCTTGGCAGTGATCGTCGTGCCGTTCAGCGTGACGTCGAGCACGACGTGCGAGCGGCGCAGGGCCAGGTCGAGATCATGTGCGGGCAGCGCGACGTGCAGCAGCTCGGCACCCTGGCCGTAGAGCACTGCGGGGACCAAGCCTTCGCGACGCAGCCGGCGGGCAGCGCCCTTGCCGAAGTCGGAACGCTCGCTGGCCGTGATGGCAACCTTCAACACCTGGAAACTCCTCGTTCGATCGTCAGTTCGCCTCGGCAGAGCGCATGGGCACTGACCTTCGTCGATCACGGTCCGTGCGAACCCTCGCCGAGGAGTGGCAGGAGCCTATCAGTGCGACGAGGGTGTCTCCGAATCCGGGCTTTCCTCGAACATGCTCGTGACCGAGCCGTCGGTGAAGACCTCGGTGATGGCCTGCGACAGGATCGGCGCGATCGACAGCACGGTGAGCTTGGGGAACATCTTCTCCTCGGCGATGGGCAGCGTGCTGGTGACCACGACCTCGGAGATGCGCGAGTTCTGCAGGCGCTCGCGGGCCGGATCGCTCAGGATCGCGTGGGTGGCCGCCACGATGACCTCCGAGGCGCCGTTCTCGAAGAGGGTCTCGGCCGCCTTCACGATGGTGCCGCCGGTGTCGATCATGTCGTCGACCACCACGCACACGCGGTCGCGGACATCGCCCACGACCTCGAAGACCTTGACCTGATTGGGCACGTCCGGGTCGCGGCGCTTGTGGATGATGGCCAGGGGCGCACCCAGGACATCGGTCCAGCGCTCCGCAACGCGCACGCGCCCGGCGTCGGGCGAGACCACGGTGATCTTGTCGCTGTCGATGTGGCTGCCCACGTGCTTGGCGAGCAGCGGCAGCGCGAACAGGTGGTCGACCGGTCCGTCGAAGAAGCCCTGGATCTGCGAGGTGTGCAGGTCGACGGTCATGAGCCGGTCGGCGCCCGCGGTCTTGAACAGGTCGGCGATCAGGCGGGCGGAGATCGGCTCGCGGCCACGGTGCTTCTTGTCCTGGCGCGCGTATCCGTAGAACGGCATGATCACGGTGATGCGCTTGGCCGAAGCGCGCTTGAGCGCGTCGACCATGATGAGGTGCTCCATGATCCAGGTGTTGATGGGATCGGTGTGGCTCTGCAGCACGAACACGTCGCAGCCGCGCACCGACTCCTGGAAGCGCACGAAGATCTCGCCGTTGGCGAAGTCATAGGCAAGCGTGCGCGAGAGCGGGATGCCCAGGGTCTGCGCGACCTCCTGTGCCAGCTCAGGGTGCGATCGCCCGGCAAGCAGCACCATTCGCTTGCGGTTGGGAAACTCCTGCGGGTTCACGCATCCTCCTGTGCTTGTTGCGCTGCCTTGGCTGCTGCCGAACCTGGGCGACGGCGCAGTACCCAGTCCAGAACGTTGCGCTGCACACCGCGGGCGATCGCGATCGACCCCGGTGGCACATCCTCGGTGATCACCGAGCCGGCCGCCGTGTACGCGCCGTCGCCGACGGTGACGGGAGCCACGAGCATGGTGTCGCTGCCGATGCGCACGTGCTTGCCCACGACGGTGCGGTGCTTCTGGAGGCCGTCGTAGTTGCAGAAGACGGTGGCGGCGCCGATGTTCGAGCCCTCGCCGATGTCGCCGTCGCCGACGTAGCTCAGGTGCGGCACCTTGGCGTCGTCGCCGACGTTGGAGTTCTTGATCTCGACGAAGGCCCCGGCCTTGGTGTGGTTGCCCATGACGGTGCCCGGGCGCAGGTAGGTGAACGGACCGATGTCGGAGTCAGAGCCGATGACGGCGAGCTCGGCCCACGTGTGGATCACCCTGGTGTTCGCGCCGATCTCGCACGAGGCGAGCGTGGTGCCCGGACCGATGCGGGCCCCGGCTGCGATCGAGGTCGGCCCTCGCAGGGTCGTGCTGGGCAGGATCGTGACATCGGGCTCGAGCTCGACATCGACGTCGAGCCAGGTGGTGGCGCTGTCGAGGATCGACACGCCGGCGCGCATCCAGCCCTCGTTGATGCGGTCGCGCATCAGTGCGGCTGCCTCGGCCAGCTGGTAGCGGTCGTTGACGCCCAGGATCTCGTGCGCGTCGAGGCAGATGGATGCGGCGACATTGGCGCTCTCGGCGCGCAGCAGGCCGACGACGTCGGTGAGGTACTCCTCACCCTGCGCATTGTCGGTGGTGACGCTGGCGAGCAGCCGGACGAGGTCATCGGCCGCGAAGCAGTACATGCCCGAGTTCACCTCGGCGATGGCGAGCTCGTCGTCGGTCGCATCCTTGTGCTCGACGATGCGCTGCACCGCCCCGGACTCGTCGCGCACGACGCGCCCGTAGCCGTCGGGATCCGCGATGAGCGCGGTGAGCACCGTGGCATGCGCGATCGATGCCGTGTGCTCGTCGACGAGGTGCCGCAGCGTGGCGCCAGTGAGCAGCGGGGTGTCGCCCGTGAGGACGATGACCGGGCCGGCGGCCAGCGAGATGCCGCGCGCGGTGATGTCGTCGAGGGCGATCCGCACGGCGTGCCCCGTGCCGCGCTGCTCCTCCTGCACGACGGTCAGGGCCCACGGCGCGATCTCCTCGACATGCGCAGCCACCTGCTCGCGCCCGTGACCGATCACGACGATGACGTGCTCCGGGTCGACCGCGGCGGCCGCCTCGAGCACATGGCCCAGCAGCGAGCGACCGGCGACCTGATGGAGGACCTTGGGTGTTGCGGAGCGCATGCGCTTGCCCTCGCCTGCGGCGAGGATGACCACGGCTGAAGGTCTCGTCACGACATCGGAGCGTATCTGCTCGCGCCGGGGCGCGAGCGGTAGCCCTGCAATCAGGAGCGAGCCGACCAGAGGCCGGCATAGCGGTCGATGACATCGGCGCAGATCTCCGGGTGCGAGAGCGGCACGTGGTGATGCGCGTCGGGCACCGCGGTGACCTCCGTGCCCTCAGGGGCGAAGCCCAGCAGGAAGGGCACGACCTCCGGCTTGACCACTGCGCTCGACTCGGCGTGCACATAGTGGAAGGGCACCGTCAGGGCGGCGATGCTCGCGTTGAAGAGCTCCTCGTCGATCACCGGGGTGACCACCTGGTCGAACTTCCAGGTCCAGCCATCCTCGGTCTCCTTGACGCCATAGGCCGCGATCCGCGCGACGATGGCGGGGTCGACGTCGTCCTGCGTGGGCATCAGGCGGAATCTGGCCTCGCCAGCCTCACGCGACTCATAGATGCGCACGGGCGCCTCACCGGCCTTGGCGATGGGCCGGTAGCGCCCCTCACCCTCGATGAAGGTGTCCATGATGATGACGCCGATGGCCCGCTCCGGCGCCTGGGTGGCCGCCATGACCACGGACGTGCCGCCGAGGCTGTGGCCGACGAGCAGGGCGCGATCGACCCCTGCGTCGTCCATCACCGCATTGACCTCCTGGCCCCACAGGTCGATCGAGTACTGGTCGCGGTGGCCGCTGTCGCCACTGCCGCTGAGGTCGATCTGGATCACCCGGTACTTCTCGTGCAGGAGCGGCGCGACGGCGGCCCACCACAGGTGGTGCGCCCGGAAGCCGTGGGTCAGGACCACGGTCACCTCGCCCTCGCCCAGCACGCCATAGCGGATGGGGCAGCCGGCGACCTCGATCACATGCTCAAGCTGGTCCATGGGTGGCCTTTCGTGTTGTCGCGAGCTCCCGGGGGTGGGATCGAACCACCGTTGACGGATTCAAAGTCCGCTGTCCTGCCGCTAGACGACCCGGGACCGAGTTGGCGACACACGATAAAGGTGGCGGCTCGCGTTGCATCCGCACCCGGGTTACGCTACCGTAACTTACGCAACCGTAGGTCCGTGGTTCACGGATCACCCCGAGCCGAAGGAGCTCGCATGTCGCTTTCGCCCGCGGTCGACCCCATCGACCAGCTGCCACCCGAGGGCACGCCCGAGCCCATGCAGGAGCAGCCGCTGTCGATGCGCATCACCATCGGCGTGTTCGTGGCGGTCCCGTTCCTCGCGGTCATCGCGGCGATCCCGGTCGCGTGGGGCGGCTGGCTGTCCTGGCTCGATGTCGCGCTCTTCGTGCTCTTCTGGGCGATCACGGCACTCGGCATCACCGTGGGCTACCACCGGTTCTTCACCCACGGCTCCTTCAAGGCCGGCCGCGGCATCAAGCTCATGCTCGCCATCATGGGCTCCTACGCCCTCGAGGGGTCGATCGAGCAGTGGGTCGCCGACCACCGCAAGCATCACAAGTACTCCGATGTCCAGGGCGACCCGCACTCCCCGTGGCTCGAGGAGCCGGGCCGCGGCTCGCTGCTCAAGGGCTTCTGGCACTCGCACACCGGCTGGCTGTTCGACAAGGAGCAGACCCCTGTCGCGCAGTACGCCCCCGACATCGCCAACGACCCCGATCTGCGCGCCCTCACCAAGTGGTACCCCGCGCTCGTCGTCGGCTCACTCCTGCTGCCGGCCGTGCTCGGCGGGCTCATCACCTGGTCGCTGGCTGGCGCGCTCACCGCGTTCTTCTGGGCCGGCCTCGTGCGCGTCGCGTTCGTCCACCATGTCACCTGGTCGATCAACTCCGTGTGCCACATCTGGGGCAAGCACCACTTCAAGTCGCGCGACCGCTCCACGAACGTCTGGTGGCTGGCGATCCCCTCGATGGGCGAGTCGTGGCACAGCCTGCACCATGCAGAACCGACAGCAGCCCGTCATGGCGCCCTCAAGGGCCAGGTCGACATCTCCGCGGTCTTCATCCGCACCCTCGAGCGCCTGCACCTGGCCCGCGACGTGCGCTGGCCCAAGGCCGAGCGCCTCGAGCGCAAGCTCGTCGATCCGTCCCTGGCTCATCGCATCCGCGGCTACCAGCCCTCGGCCTGACCATGGCAGTGCCCGACATCACCTTCGACGAGCAGGTCCAGCTGCCGCCACGTGTGCATGCGCCGCGCGAGCGTGTGCGCATGACCGGCCACGAGCGGCGTGAGCAGCTCATCGCCATCGCGCGGCGCCTGTTCGCAGCCAAGGGCTTCGAGTCGGTCACGGTGGAGGAGATCGCGGCGAAGGCCGATGTCTCCAAGCCCGTGGTCTACGAGCACTTCGGCGGCAAGGAGGGTCTCTACGCCGTCATCGTCGACCGCGAGATGAACGATCTCCTGCTCGCCATCAGCGAGGCCCTTGCGCCGACCGACGTCGAGCCCCTGAATGCGCGTATCCTGCTTGAGCGCGCAGCGATGGCGCTGTTCAACTACATCGAGGCTGATCCCGATGGCTTCCGGATCCTGGTGCGCGATGCACCGACGATGCGCGAGGTCGACAGCAGCACGATCACCATCCAGCACTCCCCCTCGTTCGCGAGCGTCATCAGCGACATCGCCGCCCATGTGCAGGATCTCCTGGCGGCGCAGTTCAAGGCGCACAAGATCAACACCAAGCTCGCGCCGATGTACTCGCAGATGCTGGTGGGCATGGTCGCGCTCACGGGTCAGTGGTGGCTCGACGAGCGCAAGCCCAAGAAGGACGAGGTCGTCGCCAATGTCGTCAACCTCGCCTGGAACGGCCTGGGCAACATGGACTCCAAGCCCAAGCTGATCAGCAAGAAGCGCTAGATCACGCGGGCGCCGAGCGCCGGCCCCGATGACCGCTTCACCGAGCGCACGAGCCCGGTCGACGTCAGGCTCACGGCGATGTCGAGCGCATGCTCGGCGTCGCGCGCCACGAAGGCGCAGGTCGGGCCGCTGCCCGAGACGATCCCGCCGAGCGCTCCGCACTCCTCACCCGCCTCGATCACACGGGCCAGCATCGGCCGCAGCGAGAACGCCGCCTGCTGGAGGTCGTTGTGCAGCGACTTGCCCAGCAGTACCGGGTCTCCCGCGCGCAGTGCCTGCATGAGCATGTCCGAGACGTACGGATCCGGCACGTGCCGATCGGCGCGAAGGCGATCGCACTCGGCGTAGACCGCCGCGGTCGACAGGCCCTCGCGCGCCAGCGCGAAGACCCAGTGGAAGGACCCGCGCGCGAGCACCGACGTCAGCTGCTCGCCGCGGCCGCTGCCGATCGCCGTGCCGCCCTGGAGGGCGAACGGGACATCCGAGCCCAGTGCTGCGGCCAGATCATGCAGCTCGCTGCGCGGTGTGCCAAGGCCCCAGAGGGCGTCGCAGGCCAGCAGAGCCCCTGCGGCATCGGCACTGCCGCCGGCCATGCCTCCCGCGACGGGGATGTGCTTGTCGATCTGCACCGAGACATCGGCATCGACGCCCGCGGCGTCGGCCAGGATCCGCACCGCGCGCCAGGCGAGGTTGGTCTCGTCGAGCGGCACGAGATCGGCGCCTTCGCCCTCGCACGCGAGCGTGATCCCGGATCCGGCCGGCTGCTCGGTCACCGTGACGTCGTCGTGCAGGCCGACCGCGTGGAAGATCGTCGCGAGCTCATGGAAGCCGTCGTCGCGGCGCGGTCCCACTGACAGCTGGAGGTTGACCTTCGCCGGCACGCGAACGGTCACTGCGCTTGGGGACACCATCAGAGGCTAGGTCCTTGCCGAGGTCCGTGCCTATTCGTCGCTGCCGAGCGCTTCAGCGAGCCGGGCGAAGGCCGCCACATCGAGGGTCTCGCCGCGTGCGGTCGGGTCGATGCCCGCAGCGCGGAGCGCCGACTCAGCGCGGTCGGGTGACCCGGCGAACTGGCCGAGCCCGCCGCGCAGGGACTTGCGACGCTGGCCGAAGGCGGCGTCGACCACAGCGAACACCTGCTCGCGATCGACCGCACAGGCGGGCGGCGCACCTCGCACGACGCGGACAAGGCCCGAGTCGATATTCGGCTCGGGCCAGAACACCGTACGCCCGATGGTGCCCACGAGGTCGACCTGGCCGTACCAGCGGGCCTTGACGCTCGGGGTGCCGTAGACCCGGCTGCCTGGCGGGGCGGCGAGGCGATCGGCCACCTCTTTCTGCACCATGACCAGCATCCGGCTGATCGCCGGGAACAGCTCGAGGAAGTGCAGCAGCACGGGCACCGACACGTTGTAGGGCAGGTTCGCGACCAGGGCCTCGGCCGGGCCGGGCAGCTCGGTCACCGTCAGCGCGTCTGCCGTGACCACCGTCAGCGCATGCGCCCGCTCAGGCAGGCGGTCGGCCACCGTGAGGGGCAGCTGCCGCGCGAGGACCTCATCGATCTCGATCGCGATGACGTCGTGCCCGGCCTCCAGCAGCGCGAGCGTCAGGCTGCCCAGACCGGGCCCGATCTCCAGGACCGGCGCACCCGCGGGCAGATCGGCGAGCCGGACGATGCGCTCGACAGTGTTCGGGTCGATCACGAAGTTCTGGCCGCGCCGCTTGGTCGGACGCAGGTCGAGGGCCGCAGCCAGCTCACGGATGTCGCGGGCACCCAGGAGTGCGCTCACCAGGCACCGAAGGCGCGCTGTGCATTGGCCCACAGGTGGCCGGCCATGGCGGCCTCGTCGACGCCGCGCAGCTGCGCGAGCGCGCGCACCGTGAAGGGCATGAGGTAGGAGGCATTGGGCTTGCCCCGGTTGGGCACCGGTGTGAGGTAGGGGGCGTCGGTCTCGACCAGGATGAGGTCATCGGGCACGATCGCCGCCGCCTGCTGCAGGTCCCTGGCCGACGTGAAGGTGACGACACCGGCGAACGAGATGAACCATCCCTGCTCCGCGCATCGCTGGGCCATGGCCGCATCGCCGCTGAAGCAGTGGAAGATCACCCGGTCAGGTGCGCCCTCCTCGAGCAGGATGTCCATGACATCGTCATGCGACTCGCGATCGTGGATCACCAGGGTCTTGCCGACCTGCTTGGCGATGGCGATATGCCGCCGGAAGGACTCATGCTGCACCGGCCGCAGCTCCTCGGCGGTGCGGAAGTAGTCGAGGCCGGTCTCGCCCACGGCACGCACGATCGGGTCCTGGGCCATCGCCGCGATCTGCGCGTAGGCGTCGTCGAGCGCCGCACGGCCCTGCTGCTCCAGGATCCTCGGAGCCTCGTTCGGATGCAGCCCCACCCCGACGATCAGCGCGGGTCGGGTGCGCGCGAGCTCGATCGACAACCGCGCCGACTCGAGATCACAGCCGATCTGCACGATGCGGGTGACGCCGACGGCGGCCGCCATCGCGATCAGCGTGTCCGGGTCGGGAAGGCTGCCGCCGTGCAGGTGGCGGTCGTGGATGTCCAGGTGGCAGTGCGTGTCGATGACCGGTGACGCCAGGGCGTCCGGCGCGGCGATCGTCATGCGCCAGCCTCCTCCAGCCGCGGGAAGAGCCCGGCGCCCTTGACCACCGGGGCGCCGGCGGGCAGCTGCCCCCAACGGGCGGCATCGCCGATGCGCTGCTCGGCGATGGGGCCCAGGGTCGCCGCTGCACCGAGCTGGTCCCACAGGTCGGACATGGTCTTGGGCATGAGCGGCTGGTAGAGCACTGCGACGGCGCGCAGCGACTCGCAGATCGTGTAGAGCACGGTGTGCAGCCGCGCCTGCTGGGCCTCGTCCTTGGCCAACACCCACGGCTCCTGCTCGGTGACGTACATGTTCACCGCGTCGATGAAGCCCTTGACCTCGACGATCGCCGTGGAGAAGTCGAGTCGGTCCATCGCCTCATCGGCGACGGCGACGACGCGCTCGAGCTGCTCGACCAGCGCGTGCTCGGCCGCAGTGGCCTCGCCGGCAGCGGGCAGCAGGCCGTCGCAGTAGCGGTTGACCATGGCCGTGCCGCGCGAGGCGAGGTTGCCCAGGCCGTTGGCGAGCTCAGCGGTGTACCGGGCGCTCATGTCCTCCCACGAGAACGAGCCGTCCTGGCCGAACTGGATCGCACGCAGGAAGTAGTAGCGGAAGGCATCCGAGCCGAAGTGGTCGATGATCTGCGAGGGCGCGATCCCGGTGAGCTTGGTCTTGGACATCTTCTCGCCGCCCACGAGCAGCCAGCCATGGGCGAACACCTTGCGCGGCAGGGCGAGGTCGGCGGCCATGAGCATCGCCGGCCAGAACACGGCGTGGAAGCGCAGGATGTCCTTGCCCACGAGGTGCACATCAGCAGGCCACACCTGGGCGAACTGGCGCCCGGCCTCGGACTCCTCAGGCTCGCCGTAGCCCACGGCGGTGACGTAGTTCAGCAGCGCGTCGAACCAGACGTAGACCGTCTGGCGCTCATCCCACGGCAAGGGGATCCCCCAGGCCACGCTCGAGCGCGACATGGAGATGTCCATGAGCCCCTGGCGCAGGAAGCTCATGACCTCGTTGTAGGCGCTGACAGGCTGGATGGCGTCGGGGTTGGCCTCGTAGTGCGCGATCAGCTGGTCGCCGAAGGCGGACAGCCGGAAGAACCAGTTGTCCTCGCTCAGCTGCTCTGCTGGTCGGCCGTGCACGGGGCAGACCTGCTGGCCCTCGTAGTCACCGGTGCCGTCGACGAGATCGCCGGGGAACTTGAACTCCTCACAGCCGACGCAGTACGGACCCTCATAGGGCGCGGCATAGACGAAGCCGTTGTCACGGACCGCCTCCCAGAACCGCTGCACGGCTGCGATATGGCGTGCCTCCGTCGTGCGGATGAAGTCGTCATTGGCGGCATCGACGGTCTTGAGGACCGGCAGCCACTCGGCCTCGACGAGGCGATCGACCCACGCCTGCGGCGTGACGCCGCCGCCATCCGCAGCGCGCTGCACCTTGGTGCCGTGCTCGTCGACGCCCGTGAGGTACCAGACGTCCTCGCCGCGCGCACGGTGCCAGCGGGTGAGGAAGTCCCCAGCGATGGTCGTGTACGCATGACCGATGTGCGGGGCGTCGTTGACGTAGTAGATCGGCGTGGTGACGTAGAACGAAGCCGAGGGGTCAGACGAAGCCATGGCGCGATACTACGGTCGAGCGGGCTTGGCCCGGACGACAGCGTCGTATACCTCGCGGCGGCCGACACCCACCGCACGTGCGACCTCCGCGATCGCCGCCTTGCGATCGAGCCCGGCGACCTCGCGCGCCTGCACGGCCTCGACCCAGTCGTCGGGCGACTCCAGGCCTCGGGCAGCCCGCAGCTCGTCGGCCGAGGCGCCCGACACCACGACCGTGCACTCCCCCCGCACGCCCGTGCCTGCCCAGGCCACGAGTTCGTCGAGGCTGCCGCGGATCACCTGCTCATAGGTCTTCGTCAGCTCACGGCACACCGCCGCCTGACGAGCGCCGCCCAGCCCGTGCGCCAGTGCGCTGAGCATGGCCTCGAGCCGGTGCGGAGCCTCGAAGAACACCATCGTGCGCACCTCGCCGGCGAGGTCGGCGATGCGCGCCTGGCGCTCGCCGCCCTTGCGCGGAAGGAAGCCCTCGAAGCAGAACCGGTCGACGGGCAGCCCCGATACCGCGAGCGCCATGAGCACTGCCGAAGGACCCGGTGCTGCCGTGACGGGCACCTCGCGTGCGACAGCCTCGGCCACCACGCGATACCCCGGATCACTCACCGACGGCATGCCTGCGTCGGTCACCACGAGCACTGTGGCCCCGCTGGCGGCGGCGTCGACGAGCTCGATCGCGCGCTCGCGCTCGTTGGCATCGTGGTACGACAGGACGCGCCCGCTCATCTCGATGCCCAGTGATGACGCCAGCCGACGCAGGCGTCGCGTGTCCTCAGCAGCGATGATGCCTGCGGTCTGCAGCAGGTGCACGAGGCGAGGCGACGCGTCCTGCACATTGCCGAGCGGCGTCGCGGCGAGCACGATGCAGCCGATCGTGGGTGCGTCGTCGTCAGGCATCGCCCCATCCTCCCACCCGCCTACGATGTCCGGGTGCCTGTGGCCCGCGACACCGCCTCCATCGCCGAGCGCCTGCTCCCGACGATGCCGCGCACCTCCGGCTGGCTGAGCGCGCTGATCGTCACCGCGATCGGCGGCTTCCTGCGCCTGTGGAACCTGGGCCAGCCCCATGCCGTCATCTTCGACGAGACGTACTACCCCAAGGATGCGCTCGCGCTGCTGCGCTTCGGCGTCGAGCAGACCGTGGTGTCCGGTGCAGACCAGAAGATCCTCGACTCCGACGGCAACTGGCAGACCCTCGACATCTTCACCGGGACGGCCTCCTTCGTCGTCCACCCGCCGCTCGGCAAGTGGATCATCGGGCTCGGCGAGCTGGCCTTCGGCGCGACGCCGTTCGGGTGGCGCTTCAGTGTCGCGATCCTGGGCACGATCGCGGTGCTGCTCACCGCACGGATCGCCCGCCGACTCACCCGCTCGAACCTCGTGGGCCTGCTCGCCGGGTTGTTCGTGGCGCTCGACGGTGTCCACCTCGTCATGAGCCGCACCGGCCTGCTCGACATGGTGCTCGGCTTCTTCGTGCTCGTCGCCTTCGGGCTGCTGCTCATCGATCGCGACCGGAGCCGCGCCCGGCTGGCCCGGCTCGTCGAGGCCTCGGGCATCGGCGCGACCGCGACCCTCTGGGGCCCGCGCCTGGGACGACGCCCCTGGCGCTGGGCCGCCGCGCTCGCGCTCGGCATGGCCTGCAGCGTGAAGTGGTCGGCGATCTACTTCGCCGTCGCCTTCCTGGCCATGTCGCTCGTCTGGGACATCTCCGCGCGGCGGGCGGTCGGCGTCGAGCGACCATGGCGGGCAACGCTCCTGCGCAGTGCGCCGACCACCGTGCTGGTGAGCGCCGCCATCATCGCCGTCACCTACCTCGCCTCGTGGACAGGCTGGTTCATGAGCGACAACGGCTGGGACCGCGCCTGGGCAGGCGGCACGGGCGTGGTCGCCGCGCTGAGCTCGCTGCTGCACTACCACTCCGAGATGTGGAACTTCCATGTCGGACTGACCACCGAGCACGCGTATGCCAGCAACCCGTGGTCGTGGCCGTTCCAGGCCCGACCCACGTCGTTCCACTGGCAGGACATCAAGGACCGCAGCCAGGGCTGCGAGTCCGACTACTGCGCATCCGAGGTGCTCGCGGTCGGCAATCCGATCATCTGGTGGGCCGGCATCCTCGCGATGGCCTACCAGCTGTGGCGCTGGCTCGGGAGGCGCGACTGGCGCTCGGCTGCCGTGCTCGTCGGCATCGCGGCCGGGTGGCTGCCGTGGATGCTGTACCTGAACCGCACGATCTTCACCTTCTACACGGTGGTCTATGTGCCGTTCCTCGCGATGGCGCTGGCGATGTCCGCCGCTGCACTGCTGGGTCCCACTGACGCCTCCGAGCGGCGTCGGCGCAACGGCGCCATCGCGATCGGCGTGCTGGTTGCCGCAGTCGTCATCGCCGCGTGGTGGATGTACCCGCTGTGGTCAGGCGCAGTGCTGCCGTATGACCAATGGCAGTTGCGTATCTGGATGCCGACCTGGGTCTAGCGACCCGATCGTGGTGGAGCTGAGGGGATTCGAACCCCTGGCCTTCTCATTGCGAACGAGACGCGCTACCAACTGCGCCACAGCCCCTGAAGCGGTAGAACAGTAGCAGGGTGCGCTCTAGCCGTTCGCGGCCCGAACAGCCGGGAGTTCTGCAGTGTCGGAGCGGTGGTCGACGACCAGGGGCTCGGCCGCGGCCTCCTGGTGCCGGCGCATCTGCGAGGCGGCCTCGATCATCGCCGTGCCGTTCCACTCGTCCGGGCGGGCGCGGTCGATCGGGCGCGGGATGACCGAGGCACGCGGAGAGTTCACGTAGGTCGGCAGCGTCGACGGCACGGCCTCCCATGACTCGTCGTCATCCCAGGCGTTCCAGCTCTCCCAGTCGTCGACCGCGGGCTGGGCGACGGGAGCAGGCGCACGGTTCGGCACCTCGGCGGCGCGTTCGGCCGGACGGCGCTGCTCGTCGCGCGGGGCACGTGCGGACGCGGTCGCCGCGGTGCGCTGCGATGCGGTCATCGCGGTGGCGACGACGAAGGCCGCCACGAGCACTGCGGCCCCGACCGGCAGCCACTTGGGCACCATCGAGGCGACGGCGAGGAGCAGGGAGACGGCCAGGAGGGCGGTCAGCAGGCCGAGCACGATCGTGCGCCGCTGGGCGGCACGCTCGTGAGCGGTCGAGCGGCGGGCTGTTGCGGCAGTGCGCGAATTGGCCATGGTCTCTCCCGATCGCGGGCTCCCCAGCGAGCGCATCGCTGTGCTGAAGCGGGTGGTGGAGCGCACTTCGCTGATCTGGTCGTGGCGGCGCAGCCACATCGGGATCAGGACGGCAGCCCAAAGAGCGATGATCACCAAGTAGATCAAGCCCGTCACGAGGAGCACGGTATGGCTCAACCTCAATGAAGGGGTGGAGGCGACGCTCGTAACATTTGGCGTGTCGCGCACTTCGGTGTATACGTCACCGCGACTGGGTCGACCGCCAGTCCGCCAGGATCCCGCCCGGTCGCTCACCCGCGACGATCGCGTAGCAGATGTGGTCGCGCCAGTCACCGTCGATGTGCAGGTACGAGCGGCGCAGGCCCTCCTCCGCGATGCCCAGCTTCTCGACGACGCGACGCGATGCCGCGTTCTCCGGACGGATGTGGATCTCCACGCGATGCAGCCCCAACTGGTCGAAGCAGTGATCGAGCGCCATCGCCACGGCAGTCGGCATGATGCCGCGGCCGGCCACCGCTTCATCGACCCAGTAGCCGATGTACGCCGAGCGCAGGGATCCGTAGGCGATCCCGCCGATGGTCAGCTGGCCGACGAGCCGTCCGTCATAGGTGACCACCCAGGGGATGACGCGACCGGCTCGCGCCTGCCGCTGCAGCGTGGCCACCATCGCGCCGAAGGTCGCCGGCACCTCACCGGCCTGCAGCCCCTCCTCCGGGACGGTCGCCTCCCACTGCTGCAGCCAGTCGATGTTGCGCAGCCGGACCTCGCGCCAGACCCTGGCATCACGCCGTCGGATCGGCCGCAGCCCGATCCTGCCCTCGACCAGGGAGTCCTGCCAGGTCACGACCAGGTGGCCACGAAGTCGGTGAGCCATGCGCGCAGCGCAGGGCCGAGGTCCTCGCGCTCGGAGGCCAGCATGATGTTGGCCTGCAGGTAGGACAGGCGATCACCGGTGTCGTAGCGGCGGCCGCTGAACACCACGCCATGCACCCCGCCGCCGCTCTCTGGCCCCATCGCGGCCAGCGTGCGCAGGGCATCGGTGAGCTGGATCTCGCCCCCGCGTCCGGGCTCGGTCGCGCGCAGGACGTCGAACACCGCGGGATCGAGCAGGTAGCGGCCGATCACTGCAAGGGTGCTGGGCGCCTGTCCGGGCTCGGGCTTCTCGACGAGGTCGGTCACGCGCACCACACCGGGATCGTCAAGCGGCTCGATCGCCGCGCAGCCGTAGAGCCCGATCGACTCCGCTGGCACCTCCATCAGGCAGACCACGGATCCACCGTGCTCGGCCCGCACGCGCATCATCGTGGGCAGCACCGGATCGCGCGGATCGATGAGGTCGTCGCCCAGCAGCACCGCGAACGGCTCATTGCCAACGTGATCCTCAGCGACGAGCACCGCGTGGCCCAGGCCGAGCGGATCCCCCTGGCGCACATAGTGGATGCGCCCCAGGTCGGTTGACTCGGTGACCTGAGCGAGTCGTTCGAGATCTCCCTTGCGCTGCAGCGTGTCCTCGAGCTCGAGATTGCGATCGAAGTGATCCTCGAGCGGGCGCTTGCTGCGGCCCGTGATGAACAGGAGGTCATCGAGTCCCGCAGCGACCGCCTCCTCCACCACGTACTGGATGGCCGGCTTGTCGACGACAGGCAGCATCTCCTTCGGCGTCGCCTTGGTCGCGGGCAGGAACCGCGTGCCGAGTCCAGCTGCGGGCACCACGGCCTTGCGCACGATCTCGCTCATGACGACGAGACTATCCGTCACGCATGCGGCACGATGGTCCAATGCCAGCGAATGCGAGCCACGCACCGCAGGACAAGGCGAGCCTGCGCGCCCGCATCCGCTTCGCGCGCCGTCAGCGGTCGAGTGACGAGCGCCAGGCGTGCCGCCATGGCATCGCCGAGCACGCCCTCGAGGCACTGCAGCACTGCGAGGCGACGACCGTCGCGTGCTTCATCGACGCTGCGGGCGAGCCGCCGACCACTGCGCTGCTGCAGGCGCTCTGGGCGCAGGGCATCGTCGTGCTCACACCACGCGTGCACGGCCCCGACCTCGAGTGGGTGGTCACCACGCCGACCAGCGAGCTGACGGCTGGCGCCTTCGGCATCCCGGAGGTGCGCACCGGCGCCCTCGGCTCGCTCGACGACGTGCAGGCGATGCTGATCCCCGCGCTGGCGATTGATCGCGACGGCTACCGGCTCGGGCAGGGCGGGGGCTTCTACGACCGCACCCTGGGCGACGGCCGTGCGCATGCACCCGTGCTCGCGGTGGTCTTCAGCGACGAGGACGGCATCGCAGTGCCGCGCGAGCCGCACGACGTGGCCGTCGACGGCGTGATCACCGAGGCCGGCGTGCGGTGGGTCAGGCCAGTCGGGTCGCCAGCGACCACGTGATCCAGAAGGCAAGCAGGCAGGCGAGCACCATCAGTGCGACGAACGCCCAGAACGCTCCCCGACGCTCGGACCACAGTCGCGTGCTCTCCCAGGCGAACCCCGAGTAGGTCGTGAGCGCTCCGCAGAATCCGCTGCCGGCAACCAGGGTCAGTGTCGGGTGGTGCAGCCCCACGACCAGGCCGAGGAGCGCTGAGCCGCTGATGTTCACCACGAGGAGCCCGATCGGGATCGGGCTCGAGGCGGTGCGCAGCGTGACCCAGCGGTCGATGAGGAACCGCAGCGGAGCGCCGACGACCGCACCGAGGGCAACCCACCCGATGACTGCCGCGCTCATGCCGACCTCCGCAGGCGCTGGTGCAGCGCGGAGCCGATCGGCACGGCGAGCAGCCCGGCGATGAGCGTGGCCGCCAGGTATCCGAGGACGAGCACGATCTGGCCGTCATGCACGACGACATCGGCGGCGAAGGTCGAGAAGGTGGTGAAGCCGCCGAGCACACCGGTGACGACGAAGGGCTGCAGCAGCACCGAGCGCGAGCGCTCGCGGATCCACGGGTAGGCGATGCCGATGGCCAGGGCGCCGACGATGTTGACGGTGAGCGTGGCCGCAAGCCGGCTGGCCTGGCCCGTGCCCATGAGTTCGGCGATGGTCACGCGGAGGACGGATCCGAGGGCGCCACCGGCAGCGATGACCGCGAGGATCCGCAGCGACAGGCGACCGGGCACGCCCAAACCCTAGGGTGCACGGCCCTGAGTTGGCCCCGGCCTCGACTGCGGGGCAGAATTGGCACCTGCCCCG